>JAGROF010000255.1 GCA_020440405.1 Chlamydiia bacterium | reverse complement strand
AACCCTTCAGGAAGAGCTGATCATTAGCATGGTCTCTTTTGGCGCTGTTTTTGGCGCTCTCATTGGAGGGCCTCTCTGCGACAGGTTAGGAAGAAAAAAGGTTGTCCTTGCCTCGAGCTTGGTTTTTATTATCAGCGCGATCGGTCTCTCCCTTTCCGATGGACCAAATCAACTCATCTTTTGGCGTCTTCTCGTGGGACTCGGAATTGGGATTTCTTCGACAACTGCACCCCTTTACATCGCAGAACTTGCCCCCTGTTCTATCCGAGGAGGACTTGTCACGATCAACCAGCTTTTCATTACCCTTGGAATCCTGGCCTCTTACTTGATTGGTCTTGTCTTTGTCGATACCCAGTCGTGGCGGATTATGTTTGCCGTTGCAATGGTTCCGGCAGCAATTCAATTTATCGTCATGTCTTTTTTTCCGGAAAGCCCCCGATACCTCGCCAACAGTGGAGATAAAGCCAAAGCCCTTTCGGTCCTTAAACGATTCCGCGGGACAGAAGAAGATGCTGTCTTGGAAATCGCCCATATCGAAAGGATGATGCACAGCGAAAAACCTCACTGGAAAGAGCTCTTATCCAAGAGCCTCCGTCCTGCCCTTTTAGCTGGGATTGGAGTGACAGTCATTCAGCAGATTACGGGGATCAATACAATCATCTATTACGCTCCAACAATTTTTCAGTTTGCTGGGTTTCATTCAGATCAAGCCGCCCTTTTAGCAACAACCTGGGTCGGAGTAGTCAATGTCCTGATGACCTTTGTGGCGATCTACTTGCTCGACAAAATCGGACGAAAGCCTCTCCTTCTTTTCGGCCTTGGAGGGATGGTCCTCGCCCTTATCGTTCTCGGGATAGCCTTTTTTCAAACGGCAGATGACTCCATTACAGGCATCATCTGTCTGGCCTGCCTTTTTCTCTATATCGCCTGCTTTGCTTTTAGTCTTGGTCCTATCGGCTGGCTTCTTAATTCAGAAATCTATCCTCTCCATATTCGAGGAAAGGCGATGGGTGTTTCCGTCTCCGCAAACTGGATCTCCAACTTTATCGTCACCGCAACATTTCTGAGTCTAATCCAACTTCTTGGAAAGTCGGGAACCTTCTGGCTCTATGGCCTGATCGGTTTCTTAGGCCTTTTCTTTATCTGGCGTCGCGTTCCAGAGACTAAGTCCAAGTCGCTTGAAGAGATTGAAGAATACTGGAAATAAGCATTTTATGAAAACTGTCAGGTGTACTTGACACTTTTGGTCAACTTTGTAAAGTGTAGTTGACACTCGATGGTGAAATATGCTTGAAGATTTGGTAGAATTACATCTGGAGGTGATGAAAACCACCCCTATAACAGTTCGAAGATATTGCTACTCTCAGATCAACTGGAAATCTAATGGGATCTGCATTCTCGGAGATAGGGGTGCAGGGAAAACAACCCGTCAAATCAGTGGAGTCGATCATTCATATCTAGCCGTGGATGATATCGAAGTCGGCTTAGGAAAAAAAGTTCCTCTTTACCTATTTGGGTTTCTCTATTAATACCCCAAATTGCAACTTATTTTTCTCTTGAATTGCTTAGTAAGACCTGGCAAATAAGACGCGCTGAGGACTCGGCTTTCCCGTAAAGGGACAGGTTCCCGCTTCCTTTTTCCCTTCAAGGGGAATGCAGCGGATTGTTACGCTCAGCTCTTTCTGCACCTCTTCTTCTACAGAAGGATCTCCTGACCAGTGACAGCTTGCAAACCCGATTTCGTTTTTGAAAAACGCGTAAAACTCCTCTTTCGTATTCACCTCTTTAACGTGGGAATCGCGAAAGGTTTTGGCTTTTTGAAAGAGGTCGTACTGAATTGCATCGAGCTGTGCTCCAATCGAGCTTAAGAGCTCTTCTTCTGACTGCTTTTCGAAGTCTTTATGCCCTTTATTTCGTTTCGCCACCGATAGCTGATTATTTTCCAGCTCGCGAGGCCCAACTTCAATCCGAATCGGCACCCCTTTCTTAATCCATCCCCACACTTTTTCTCCTGAGCGGATATCTCGATCATCGACCTTCACAGCTAGGGGATTCCCATGATAGGTGATCTTTTGGAGTTTTTCCTGGAGCGCTTTGCAATAGGAAAGGACTTTTTCTTTCGCTTCAGGCTTATGAATCAATGGAAGAATCACGATTTGCGCCGATGCAATGCGTGGAGGGAGGATAAGACCATCATCATCTCCATGAACCATAATCATCCCCCCGATCAAACGGGTCGTGACACCCCAAGAGGTTGTCCAGGCATGGACTTGATTCCCCTCTTTATCTTGATAGGTAATCTCTTGAGCTTTTGAAAAGTTTTGCCCTAAGAAGTGGGAGGTTCCGGCTTGCAAAGCTTTCCCATCTTGCATCATTGCCTCAAAGCAGTAGGTACTGACCGCTCCTGGAAACCGCTCGCTTTCTGTTTTTTCTCCTTTGATGACAGGCATTGCAAGAACCTTTTCAGCAAACTCGCAATAGATCTCAAGCATTTGAAGGGTTTCAGCGCGCGCTTCTTCCTCCGTAGCATGAGCGGTATGCCC
>JAGROF010000254.1 GCA_020440405.1 Chlamydiia bacterium | reverse complement strand
GCATCACATAGTTGGTGACGTCGACAATGTTGTTGATGCTGCGCACACCAGAGTTTTCTAAGCGGCTCTTCACCCAATCCGGTGAAGGGCCAACACGCACCCCCGTAATCTTGCGGGCCGCATAGCGAGAGCAGCTGTCCTTCTCATGAATTGTAACGCTCAGCTCATGCGCTGCACTTCCTTCTTTCAGAGTGATCTTTGGAGACTTAACCTTTTGATCCAAAAGCGCTGCAACGTCCCTTCCCATTCCTAGCATACTCATACAATGCCCAAGATTGGGAGTGAGGGAAATCTCAAAAATTACATCGCCATAAAGCTTTGCCAAATCCACCCCAACAGGCGTATCTTTCCCTAGCTGCAGAATTCCATCATCCTCTTCAGAAATCCCGAGCTCTTTCCCTGAGCAAAGCATTCCAAGAGATTCGATATCCCGCAATTTCGAGCGCTTAATTTTAAAGGACTTTCCCTCGGAATCTTCAAGCGTGGCACCTACTGTTGCCAGCGCCACCTTCATCCCTGCGGCGCACTTGGGGTCTCCACACACCACCTGCAGTGTTTCACTGCCATCAAAAACTTGCGCCACTTTTAACTTGTCTGCATTCGGGTGGGGAGCTGTTTTCTTGACCTCTGCTACAACCACTCCCTTAAAGGAAAAAGAGGTTGCTTCCACCTTGTCCACTTCAAGCCCTGCCAATGTCAAAACATCAGAAAGCTCTTCAGGACTCAAATCCAACGAAACAAATTCTTTTAGCCAGGAGAGGGGGACGCGCATGATCGATCCAAAGGTTTATTTTAAAAGTCATCAGCATACAATAAATGGCAGATAGAATCAAATAGACTTATACTTCTAAGTAAAGGGTGGCTTAGCAGGTCGTCATGTCCTTTCGCAGTGGAGGTTTGAGAGCCCTCGGTTATAGACCTTTAAAGATAATAAAAATCCCAAAGATGCACGTTCCAAAGAGGGAGGCCAGTTTCCACTTTTGCTCCTGCTTCCAAGCCTTTTTAATCTCAAGGCTAAGCATTGCAAACCCGATTCCTCCTCCAATGCTTTTAATGAGGATTGTGAGAAAGTTTGAGAGATATTCGTTTAAAAATTCCATTGTGCTTGTAAGGATACTGTAAGTCCTCTATTGAATCAAACTGAAAGGGTAGAGTAAGTTGTTTATGTAGCTGAATTAGTTTAAAATAGTGACGGGCAGAAGATTTTCATTGTCCATGAGACAAAGCCAAAAAATACTGGAAATTGATTGTCGGGATAGGTTTATGCATTATAGTCATTTGGAACAGGTTTTGTCGCGGCGGTCTCGGATTTTGATCCAGGCGCTGATCATTAGTGGGACGCTTAATATTGCGCTGCTTGCAACGTTTGTGACGTTTGTGCTTAAAGAGCGCAAGGGAGTGGTGGTCCCGACGGCAGAAGGGAGCGCAAGGGTGAAGGAGGTGCGGCTGAGGAATGAGGCGGTGCTCCAGGAGTTTGCAGCGATGAGCTATGATGACTTGGTGCGGCAGCTGTATGATGAAACCCATGTTGAGGAAGGGCAAAGGCGGTGCGATCTTGCGCTTGCGGCTTTAGCAACGTACCATGACTTTGATGTAGAAAGGGCTTTTGCGGGGTTTCCTATGGAAAAGCGTGTGGTGGTATTTGGGGACAAAACGATGACGCTTTTCCCGGGGATGGAGTCAGAAAGATTAGAGGGGATTCGTCTTTTTGCACGACGCGAGCTTTGGCCGCTGACGGCGGAGGGGTTATTTAAGGAGATCCAAAAGCGGGAGGAAATTCCTGATACCTTACGAGAGGCGTTTTTTCTGACGCAAGAGTTTTTTGAGGTGAAGCGGGCCTTTGGGCGTCTCCCTTATGCGTTATCGGATGCGATGCTTTTTGAGTTAGCAATATTGGGAAGCTGGGAAACGGTCAAAAACTTTTCTGGAGAGGATTTGGTGTCTTTTTTGGTTCCTCGTATGGAAAAAGGGTCTAAGCTCGCGGCGTATCTTTTGGTGCTTGAAGAAAAAGACTATGCGCTTAAGGGACTTGATACGGAGCAGATGGAAAAACTTTTAGCCCTTCTCACGGAGAAAACGCCAGCTGTAGAGGCCTTTTTAAAGGAAGTGGGAAAGGGGCTGCGTTCTGATGCAATCCAGGAACTTGCAGGAAAACCTCTCGAAAATCCTCCCCGCCGGTATGTGGTGCAGTCTGGAGATAGCTTGTGGAAAATTTCACGACGCTTTGATGTGAAAGTAGAAATCATTCAGGAAATGAATGGGCTGGAATCCCAAACGCTTAAGCCTGGGACTGAGTTGGTTTTGCCCCCTGATACCACACCAGTATTAGACCACTCAGAATAAGAAGCATTCCCCCTCCCATAATGAGGAGTTTTGTTCCTAAGAGATCAAGTAAATTTGTCGAAAGGCCCACAAGAGCAAATGAAATCGCAACAGTGGCCCCAAAAATTCCCATGACCCACCCCTGCTCTTCTTTTGTTCCGGCATTTGAAAAGATTGTCATGAGCATTGCATAGGCAGAGATATCAAAAAGGGAGATAGGGAAGGCAAGGATCCATGCGAGGGTTTCATTAGGGTTAGCTCCTCCCCACAGTTGAAAGATTCCTGTTAAGATCAAGGAGATAATCGCTATGGGAGCCACTTTCCAGCGTTTCAATGCAAGAGGAATAAAGAAAAGGGTGCCAAGAGCAAATGAAAGCCCCATGAAGCCATTAAATAGTCCGAGGTAAAGACTGGAATAGTGATAAAGTTCTTTGATTTGAATCAAAATGGTTTGAAAATAAAGACCAAACCCCACTTG
>JAGROF010000253.1 GCA_020440405.1 Chlamydiia bacterium | reverse complement strand
AGGAATACTCATGGAACGTGTACCCCCCTCCCGCCTTGTTGACAGATCTGGCATTTAAAAAGTTGACAATGCGAGCCCTATTTTTTACTCTATAGAAAATGAATCATGAGGTCTTATGAAAGTCACGGTTTCTCGGCCAGAGTTGGCGAATCTAATTGGTAAAATTCAAAGTGTTGTCTCTAGCAAGCCTGCAATCCCTATCTTAGCGAATGTCTTGATCGAAGCAAAAGAAGGGATGCTGACAATTAGTGCTACAGATTTAACGGTGAGTATGCGTGCGCAAATGGTTGCCAATGTGTCTGAAGAAGGGGCGATTACCCTTCCAGCTCGACGTTTTTTTCAATTGGTGCGCGAGTTGACGACTCCTGAAATCGAATTGACTGTGAATGCTGATGAAATCGCTTATGTGCAAGCTGGAACCTCTCAGTTTCGCCTCCATGGTATCAACAGCGGTGAGTTTCCTGCTTTTCCAGACCTCAGTCAGGGGGAACAGTTTATCATGACGCCTGAAGCGTTTAAAGAGATGCTGTCAAAGTCGGTCTTTGCTGCGGCTCGTGAAGACAGTCGCCATGTCCTCAATGGGGTGCTCATGATGATCGAGAACAGCAATGCGACATTCATTGGAACAGATGGAAAGCGTCTTGCTAAGGTCAATACCTCTATTACAGTCAACCCCGAGCACAAAAGTCAGTCTCTGATCCCTCTGAAAGCGGTAGAAGAAATCGTCAAAACCATGGACGGAGATGAAGGGATCAAAGTGAGTCTGATGCCTGATAAGATCGGTGTAGAGACGGGGGAGATTCTTATGATTACCAAACTCCTTTCTGGGGATTACCCTGATGTGGAGCGTGTCATCCCCAAAGAAAGCTCTTACCATTTGACGCTCCACCGTGAAGAGCTGATGACCCTCCTGAAGCAAGTGGCGCTCTTTACCACGGATAAAAGTCATTCGGTCCACTTTTCCTTTACACCTGGAGAGCTAACTTTAACAGCCAATTCGAGTGAAATTGGAGAGGGAAAGGTCTCGATGCCGGTTGATTACTCTGGGGAACCGTTTGAAATTGCCTTCAACCCGTTCTTTTTTCATGACATTTTGCGCCACTGTAAAGACGAAACGGTCAATTTTGCGGTCACCAGCCCTCACAACCCTGGGCTAATTACAGATTCGACAACGGCGAATTTTGTTATCATGCCGATGCGTCTTGCCCCCGCCTGATGCAGGTTACAAGACTGATCTTACGCCATTTCCGCAACTATCAAGAGGTTGTGGTTCCTCTTGAAGCAGGAGTGAACCTCATTCAAGGGAATAATGGTGCGGGAAAGACCAGTCTTTTGGAAGCGCTTTTTCTTTTGAGCACGGGGCGCTCTTTTCTCACCTCTCACCTGACCGATCTCATTCGAAAAGGGGCCGAGCATTTTTATATTGAGGCCCATTTTATTCGAGATAATGTGGAACAAACACTGGGAATTGGTTACGATGGAAAAATTCGAAAGGTCCACTATAATGCGACTCCTTTCCACCACTTTTCTCATGTTTTAGGAATCCTCCCTTCTGTTTTATATTCTCCTAAAGACAGTACATTGATTTCAGGATCCCCTCAGGAAAGGCGCCGTTTCTTAAATATTCAACTGGCTCAGACCGATCCCCTCTATGTCCACCATCTTATGCGGTATCATAAAGCGATGAAACACCGGAATGCCCTTTTAAAAATTCGCTCTGAAGCTGCGATTGAAAGTTGGGAGCAAATGATGGCAGACTCTGCCCGTTTTCTCATGCATTGCCGGAAAAAGCTCATCGAGGCCCTCCGTCCGAAAGTCGAGCGAATTTCTCAAGAGCTCTCAAGCGGACAAGACCTTTTTACTCTCCACTATGAGCCATCTATTCCCCTTCAAAAAGAAGATCAGATCGAAGCTCTTCTTAAAAAGCAGCGTCCCAAAGAGCTGGTGATCGGCAGCACTCTCACAGGTCCCCACCGTGACGATGTGCACATCACCTATCACGGTCGAGAAGCAAAAACCTTTGCAAGCGAAGGGCAGAAAAGAACCTGCATTGCAGCTTTAAAAATGGCAGAGTGGGAGGAACTTCAAACGCGCACAAACATCTCTCCTCTTTTTTCTATTGATGACTTTGGGGTACATCTCGACCCTGAGCGGACAGAAATCCTTCAAGAAAAGCTCTTTTCTTTTGGGCAGGTTCTCCTCACTTCTCCCCAAAGGAGTAATCAGGGAACCCTTCACATCGAAAATGGGATATTGCAACAAATCTGCAAAAGTTCTATCCATTAAGAATGGACACAAAACGGACCGTTTTTTGGCTTTGGATCTCCATTATCATTTTTGCAGCTTCTAATAGTGTGGTCGCAAAAATCGGGCAATTAGGGACGATGCACCCTATCAATGGCCGTAACCCTATCTCCTTTTGTAATCTCTTTTTTGCAGGAAACCTGGTTGCAGGAATCACCCTTCTTTTGATTTACCATAAAGATTGGCAATTCAGTGTTCTCAGGCAGATCTCATTTAAGGTGTGGTGTTCCATGCTTCTTATGATCTTCGCATCAGGAGTGATTGCCCCAGCATTTTTCTTCCTTGCTTTGATGATGACAGAGGTGACCAATGTGGTGCTCATCTCGACACTTGATGTCCCTTTAAGCCTCATTTTTGCGTTCCTTATGTTCCGTGAACGCCCCGGAGGATTTGGGGCACTTGGCGCCTTAGTGGCAACACTTGGAATCGTTGCCATCTTCGCATTAGAACAGCCCCCGATGGAGCATGAAATGATGACAATGAAAATGCTTAATGTGGGGAATCCTGCTGTGAATCAATTCCTTCAGAACCTTCCGAAAGGAGGAGAAATCCTTACGGGGATTGCGACTCTTCTAGGTGTCATTGCCGTGCAAATGAGCCGCAAGCTCCTTGAAGCCGTTCCGATTGGCATATTTTCCGTGGCGCGGATGATTGTCGGTGTGATTCTTTTTGCAATTATCGCTCTCGCTGTATTTGGCCCCGACCACTTTGATGACCTTGTCTCCCCCTTTCTATGGGTATGGATGCTCGTTTATGGTGCCTTGATCATTGTCTTTGGGCAAATTACTTGGTTTAAAGGGATCAAAGGAGGCGCTAGCTCCACCGACATTTCAGTAGCAACTGCAATCACGCCGATTGCCGGTACTCTCTTTGCCTTTTTGATCTTAGGAGAAGTTCCAAACAAAGCTCAAATCATTGGTGGAGGGATTATTATTCTGGGAATTGCCATCTCGCTCTTTGGCAGCTTACGCGCGCAGCGCCGCGAGCTCAAGCATGAAAAGCCCACTTCCTTCAGCGGCGTGTAAATGCTTCTTAACCTGCTCTAGGTAAAAGGCAATGATTGCTTGATCTTCTAGGCAAATATTGCGCTCTAATCCAGCAGGAATCAAAGCCCTTAAGTCCTCCTTGATTCCCCCAAGAGCCAAGACATCCTCAATCACCCATGCCATGCAGTCCAAATACCCTTCCAGAGGATCCATAGGGTTCCCCTCAGAATCCACTTCAAGAGGATCGTAAAGATCTTCATTCATCAGGGCAAAACTATCGATATCAACCAGTTTTCCAATCCCCTCACGTGTGACAATGAGATTACTGGAATACAGGTCGCGATGGATATATCCTTGCTGTGTGGCATAAAGGAGCCCTTTAACCAATCCTAAAGCTGCTTGATAGGCATGCACCCTTGAAAGGTGCTTTTGCCCCATAGGCTCGACATACTCCATGACAACTGCACTGTCATGCACTGCATAAATTTTAGCAATATTGGGATGTTGAAGGAGCTTTCCCAACTCCTCTTCTCTCCGGGCAAGCTCAATAAACCTTTTCTGATACACCTTGATGGCGAATTGCTTTCCAAAAGGATCTAACGCTAGATAAACTGTGGCCTTTTCCCCTTTTCCTATTTCATGGATTAGGGTGTAGTCCTCAATTTTTTCCTTGTTGTACTCCCAGGGAGGGATACATCCCCCTTCACGAATTCCTTCTATACTCATGGGAAGTAGAATAGCCTATCTGGGCGATTTAAAGCCAAAGTAGTTTGCTTTGGTTATGCTGAAAAAACAATCAGCTTAAGTGTTTTTTGAACCACCGAGAGCACAGAG
>JAGROF010000252.1 GCA_020440405.1 Chlamydiia bacterium | reverse complement strand
TTGTTGTCGATGAATATGGAGGAACGGAAGGGATTGTAACAATCGAAGATATTTTAGAGGAGCTTGTGGGAGAAATTGCTGATGAGCACGACAGCATTGAAGAAGAGCAGCTTTACTCCCCCCATCCCAATGGGGGATTCATCGTCGATGGAAAGATGACGATTCTCGATATCGAGAAAGAATTGAGCATCCAGATCCCCTCAAGTCCCGAATATGATACGATCGGAGGCTACGTTTTCCACCGGGCTGGGACGATCCCTTCCAAGGGGTGGAAAATCCACAATGACAACTTTGACTTAGAGGTCCTTGTCTCAAGTGAGCGGGTCATCGACCAGGTCCTGATAACTCCTTGCGTTTCCTAGAACTTCGTGGTATACTAGGTTTAAAAATTTTAGATGGAAAACGATGCGCCGTTCAATAAGTTATGCTGAGCCAAAAGTTGCCCTAGCGGGGGAAACCAAAACATGGAAATTTATCTATACACCTGCGAGTGACCTCCCTAAAGGAGCACGTCTCAAGTTTGATCTCGGATCAAAAGGACGCGATTTTGATTGGGAAATTCCTCAAACCAACTTAAAGAGCAAAAAAAACCTAATTTGGATGCAAATCCCCAGCAAAAAAGCGCTCGGAGCTATCGAAGTCCCTACCCCTGAAAATGAGCTCCCGCAATTCGAATTTACCCTTCCCGGAGACGTCAAAGCAGGAGAAGAGATTGCGATCTATATGGGAAGCCCTGATGCAACCGGCATAGATAAGAAAGGAAACCGTGCGCAGTTTCATACCTTGCGAAGACGCCCCTTCAACCTCTACATCGACCCCAAGGGAAAAGGAGAATATAAAGAGAGTGAAACATTTCATGTCGATGTCAAAGGTAATACCCTCCACTCCATCCGGATTATTGTCCCTTCTGTCGTCAATAAAAATCAGCGTTTTGATGTGATTGTCCGCTTTGAAGATGAATTTGGAAACCTGACAGGCAACGCTCCTGAAGGAACCCTCATTGAATTTTCTTATGAGCGGCTACGCGAAAATATTAGCTGGAAGCTCTTTGTCCCTGAGACAGGATTTATTAATCTTCCTAACCTCTATTTCAACGAACCTGGGATTTACAAAATCCAACTCAAAAATCTTTCGACAGGAGAAACATTTTCCTCTTCCCCAATCAAGTGCTTTTCCGATACAGAGCGACAACTCTACTGGGGAACCTTCCATGGGGAGAACATTCTCTATGATGCCGGAGAAAACATCGAGTCTTGCCTCCGGTTTGTAAGGGATGAAGAAGCCCTCCAATTCTATAGTAGTTCCTCATTCGAAAGTGAGACCGAAACACCGGCAGACATTTGGAAAGGGATTGGATCTCACATTGCCGAATTTAACGAAGACGACCGCTTTTCGACCTTCTTAGGAATGCAATGGGCAGGAGCCCCTGGAGATGAGGGACTCCGCCAGATCATCTACCTAAGAGATTCTAAGCCCATTCTCCGCAAAAAAGAGAGTAAGGCAAACCACCTAAAAAAAATCTACAAAAGTCACACCCCGAAAGATTTTATCTCCATTCCCCTATTCACCATGGGCTCAGAGACCTGCTATGACTTCGAAAACTTCGCCCCTGAATATGAAAAAGTCGTGGAAATCTACAATGCCTGGGGCTCTTCAGAGTGCTTGAAGGCTGAAGGCAATCCCCGCCCTATCGTTTCAAAAGGGAAAAAAGGGATGAAAGAAAAAGCAGACGGCTCGATCCGCAAAGCGCTTAATAAAAATATCCGCTTTGGATTTGTCGCTGGAGGATTAGATGACCGCGGCATCTTTAGCACCCTCTTTGATGAAGATCAAGTGCAGTACACCCCTGGTCTCACAGCCATTTTAGCCACTTCCCACTCTCGAGATGGCCTAATCCAAGCGCTCAATAAAAAGTCGTGCTACGCCACCACAGGACCTCGCATCATTGCAGGCTTGGAAATTGCCGGAGCCCCAATGGGGTCCGAACTGAATACAAAAGCAAAACCTGGACTCGAATATAATCGCCATATCACAGGTTACGCTGTCGGCCTCGATGCCATTAAAGAGATCCTTATCATCCGCAATGGAACTCCCTTCCATACCTTTACCCCCAAAGATGACACCTTTGAGTTTGCTCTAGACGATAGCGAACTTCTGGAAAAGGTTGTTCTCAAGGGAAAAGGGGAAGCGCCTCCCTTCGTCTATTACTACATGCGC
>JAGROF010000251.1 GCA_020440405.1 Chlamydiia bacterium | reverse complement strand
GCGATTTTCTTTCTCTTTGCCTTTCAAAACTTCGATGCTTATCGAAAGTCACGCATGGTGACAGAAAGCGATCGAAGAGAAGACCTTACCGGCGCCCTAAGGGAAATCGAAGACCTTTTGCTCCGTGAGCAGCGAGAGGAAGCTATTCCTAAACTTGAAGAGGTGCGAGAAAAAGCAAAAGAAGGGATGATCTTTAACCTGACAACCCAATACCTTGCAGCCTTAAAAGCTGAAAAGCACGAATATCAAGCAGTCTACAATCTCTTAAAGCCGATTCAAAAGCATCTCAATGCCGAATCTCAAATTCATCTCCATCGCGCGGCTTATGAAGTGAAGGACTACTCCCTTGTTATGGACCTTGCGGGGCCGTCGTACCAAATCCTTCCCGATCCCCATATCGCCCTTTCCAGCGCCGAAGCTTGCGCTGCTCTAGGAAAGGTTGAACCCGCCATCGGCTGGCTTAAAGCCGCTCAAAAAGGAGGGATCGATGATCTCTCATCGATCCTCTCTAAAGATGTTTTTGATCCGATTCGCGAAAATCCAGCTTTCAAAAAGCTTAATCCGTAACGTTCCCAATCGTAATGCCTAGATAGGTTTGCCCAGGAATAAAAGAGTTAGAAATAATTTGTACCTCTGGCCAAAGAAACTCGTCAAAGGCAAAGGTATAGATATAACCTAAGTGATGAAGAGCTTTAGAGTAGACGTCATACCAAGGACCAGTAGCTTGCCCGATCGCGGTTAGGCTAGGATTCGTGGTATAAAAAGACTTCTGTAAAGGAGGATAAAGGGTTTGACTAAGGGTTTGAGTGGTTGGAACCACTCCAGCAATAATTCCTTGTTCTAGAATGAGGCTCATCTGGACTCCATCTCCCATTCCTGAAGTGTCACTTTGGATAAAAAAGGTTCCAGAAAAGATATCTTGCGATGTGGTAGGGGTAGGGGTTGTTCTAGGAGGAGACAGTACAACCTGAAAATTACTCGGAGAACTTGTCAGAACAATCGAGTTGTCTGGTTGGATCACTCCTGTATAGGTTTCGTTGCTCCCTCCATTCGCAGTAATTTTTAAGGTATGTGTGCGATAAAAGCTAGAAGCTCCTGACCAGATATCGTTGATATAACTATAGCCATATGCTGCTGGATTATCTAAGTAGTTAATGTCAAAGCTTGGAACAGACATGCTTTTCCCTGTCGAGACAACACGCACAATATCACTCCCATTCTTGAGAATCAGCTTGAACCATTCTGAAGCAGTTGGAAAGGAGGCAAAGGTATTCGCAATTTGAGACATAATAAAGCTGCGTGGCTGAAATAGTCCTGTATTTTGCAAACTGCCTGAAGCAGGTGTGGAAATATAGCCGTAAAGGGGAATTGAGTGGAAGGATACAGCGGTGGCATCTGCAAAGATCGATCCCATTCCAAGGTTATAAGTGAACTCAAAGATGTCAAAGTTTGTAAGGTAGTTGCCATTTGGATCGCTAGGGCTTAAGAAGTTAGGTTGTTGCAATCCTGCTGGAAGCACCGGCATACTCAGAGGTTTTTCCATGGAGAACCAGACCACTCCAGAGGCAAGGGCAGGAGTATAAAATACCCTTCCAGAACTTCCCATCGGAAGCTCGGAGAGTTTTTTCGTGTACGTGAGTGAATTTTGTCCCGTCATTTGATTCACAAGTGTTCCAATCCCTGTTCCCATTGCGATGTCTAAAAAAACCGCTTGAGGACCTGCAGGGGGGACGACTCCTGTGACGACAATATAGACATCTTCATCATGATATCCACTATTATTGACAATCACAATAGGCAAAAGGCCTCCTCCTGGAAAAGGAGGAGGGGGAGGGTTTGGAGGAGGAACAAAAGGACCATTTCCACCACCACCACCACCGTGTGGAGGAGCGGCTGTACAACGATCAGTCAGTCCTGCGTCGCCCAATTTATTTTTCTCTTCACACGTAAAGTCATCAAAGAAGGGATCCAAACGTGCTTTTGAAAAGGTATCGTTTGCAAATAATGTAGTGCATCCAACGCAGAGAAAAAAAAGTAGGGCAAAACGTTTCACAGTAGACACTCCTTAAAAAATTTATTGCATTATATGCATAGCTTAAAGCATGATTAAGTTCTAGAAAAAAATTTAAAAAAGTGTAGAGTTCCATGAAAAATTTTTTCCTTTTCCTTTTTGCCGCCTCATCTTTGGTTTATGCTGATCTGGGAGATAAGCAGATCTACTATAGCTATCAATCTAAACAAAAGCAGGAAACTCCGCCTCCGCAGGCGCCTGCGCGCCAAGATCCATTTCAGGCGCGGCCGCATCCCGATAGATTTGAGCCCCGTCCCCATC
>JAGROF010000250.1 GCA_020440405.1 Chlamydiia bacterium | reverse complement strand
AAGAATTCGCTGGGATCTCAGCGAAAAATCATACGATGCCTTTCGGCGCTGGCGCAGTCCCAATCAGCAACTAGCCTCCAATAATCCCCTCTTTCAAATTGAAGGAACCGGCGTGCTAAAGATTCAGGTTTCTCCCTTTTCCATTCCCCTTAAAGATCAAGGAGAGGGATTTCCTAAGCCCGAATTTCAACTCTTTGGAAGCCGTTTTGACGCAGCGGTTCAGATCGATGGGTTGAAGCTTAAACATGGGCAAACAGGAGCAGTTGCCGAGCTCGAAAAATTCACTTTTGACATTTCAAAAGATCAAGTGGGAAGCAATCCCCTGACCTTTGACTTTGATGGGAATGTGACCCCCTTTGGAAAGGGGAAAAGTGGCGTTGTCCAAGGGAGAGGGACGATTAAAGATTTCCTTTCTCCGCAGGGAGCCTTAGACTTTAAAGATGTAACCACATCGATCCATGCACGTGTGCGCAACCTTCCTACCATCTTTGTCGATGCCCTCTCAAAATTTGATCAAGCCTCCGGGTTTCCCCCTTCAGCATTCTTAGGCGATCTTTTCAATGCCACATTCGATGCAGAGGTTGAAAAAAGCCAAGGAAAGATCACCATGGATGTTGACGCCTCTGCCTGTCGCGCCTCATTTGCAGGAATCGTTTCCGATGGAACCCTTTACCTTCATGACCCTTTAAAAGCTGCCTTTACAATCACTCCACAACTCAATAATGTTTTAGAAAAAAGCGCTAAGCTTGTTGTCGTTGCAATGGAAAAACCCGTTACCCTTTACATCCATGATGAAGGGTTTCACGTACCCCTTAAAAACCTCCATATCCGAAATATGAGCTTTAAATATGGACAACTAGATTTGGGGCAGATTATCTGCCAAAACGTTGGAAGCACGTCTGCTGTTGGAGGACTTTTCAAATCCAAAGATCGTGGCAATGTCTCCCTTTGGTTTGCTCCCGCAGACTTTAGCATGAACCGTGGCAATGTTTATGTTGACCGGACAGAGGTTCTCTATAACCACGCCTACCAAGTGTGCTTATGGGGGGATGTCTTCTTCCCCCGCCGCACTGTCGACATGACCCTTGGGTTAACCGCTCAGGCCCTCCGCTCTGCTCTTGGTATCCAAGGAATCGACGATAACTATGTCCTAAAAGTTCCCGTTGAAGGCCCCTTTGGAAACGTTCAAATCGATACCGCCTCCGCTACAGCAAAAATCGCCTTCCTTGTCGCACAAAAACACATTGCCCCTCAAACAGGAATCTGGGGACAAGTCCTAGGCGCGGTAGGTAGCCTTGCCGATGATCAGTCTGACGTTCCTCCTCCGAAACCTCCCTTTCCCTGGCAAGCTCGCCCCTAAGAGAAGTCTCTAAGCAACAGCGCGTTGCTCAGCCAACTTAACCAACTTTAACGCTTTTTCCTTAGCGGCCGTCCAAGCAGATGCATTTAAAGAGAAAGGGTAAGCCCAAATGTTTTGCTCGACATACTCCCGTGCACTTTGCAAGATCTCCGCCCCCCTCTCTGGAGAAACATGCTGAATCCCTTTGCAATGCAGCTCGATCCATTTGACTTCCTTTTCCCATGCAGGAAGATGCGCATGCCGTAAATCAAAGCTTTCTTTAATGGTATTTAGGTCTACATACTTGATCAAAATAGGGAGTAAAACCGATGAAGGAGGGGATTGGTTCTCTGGGAGAGGAAAAACCTTTGTAACGGAAGGGGTAAAAAAGACTTGGAGAACAAGATCCACCTGCTTTTGGAAGGCTTCTGGACTGAGTTCCTTCTCTAAAAAAAGTAAAGCCTTTAAGGCATTTGGAAGAAAAACCTCCCAGTAAAAAGGACGGCTCGAGCACATATCAATGTCTAAAACAAACCCTTCTATCTTTATTTTTAAAAGAGAGACAAGGGTCGAGAGTTCCTGTGTTAGAAGCGTATTTCCCATGATTTCAAACCCTAAGGATTTCTCCATTTCATAGATTTTAATGAAAGGGCAGGGATACGAGCCAAATTTAGAAGCATTTTTCATGTTTGAGGCCAGACCCACAAGAAGCGCATAAAGAGCAAAAA
>JAGROF010000249.1 GCA_020440405.1 Chlamydiia bacterium | reverse complement strand
CATTTTTTTTCAGAATCTGAGATCTTCTGTACCATACTTGATAAAGTAGGGCAAAAAAAGATCTCAGATTCTGGGAGAAAAGGCCCAAAAGGATGGGGCTTATAATAGTGGGATAGGTTCATACACAAATGTTACCTAGACATTTATTTAACGGCAACGCCTTTCTATTTCAGCATCCAGGTAGCGCGCAAGATGAGGGTGTTTTCTTTCGAGGAAGTCTTTAAGATCGAGGGTAGCGGCAATGAGCTCTTTTTCAGGGGCAGGTCGTGGAAGTGCAGGATACAGCTCTCCAATATCGACTTGCATGACTTTGCCTTCAAGAATCCCGAGGTTTCGGGCGCAGTTAATGTCGTCATCTCCAATTCCCCGTGCATTGCGCGATGCAAGATAGTCTAGGATCGCATCAATGGTCTCTTCCCCTTTCTTAGGTGCATTTGCAATCGTGTCAAAGATCGAGTAGGCACGTTTTTGGACAAGGAACTCCATATCGTCTAACTTAAGGGCAAGGCGTTTTCCTGAAGGGGAGCGGATAGTGATGGCTTTTTTGATATAGTTTGTTTTTGTCAGGTGAAGATAAAGGACACCACTATGGTCAAAGAGGCGTTCATAAGCAAGTTGGTAGCTTTGATAGAGACGGTTTCTGTGGGATTTGTGACGATTCAAAACTTCTCTACGGATCATTTGCAGCTGTTGAGACAAAGGGAGATAGTCGATCAGGTACTGCGTTTTCATATGCTTCTGCTTAAAAAACTTAACCACAAACAATCCATCGTCTGAGACAAAAGCGTAACATTCTTTTCCACTTCCTAAAAGAGAAAAGGTTTGAGTCGAAATTTTCTCAAGAAGGGCGTTTTGCTCTGGATTCGGAACCCCAAAATCCCAACGGGGGTCATAACTATAAAGAGAGTGAATCTTTTTGTAACAAAACCCCTTTGTACGGTGGATGCATGTGGTGTAGGTTAAAACGATCAAAAACAAGGCTAGGGCAACAAGAGAAGCATTAAAGTATTTTCTCATTTGTATTGCTCAATTTCTCCTTGTATTTCTGCTTCCACTGCAGAGAGATGTTTGGGGGCATGCATCTTGACAAAGTCTCGGATTTGATAAGAGAGAATTTTAAGCTCATCATAGGTCGGATAAGGGAGGACATCTTCTCGGAATTCTCCAATATCGATCTCGATTGCTTGATTTTTGACAAATCCAAAATTCTTGAAAAATTGAAGGTCTTTATCATAGATCCCTTTTTGTTTCCGCTTGGCAACCACATCGAGAAGGGAAAGGATTGCCGCTTGGGCCTCTTCCGCTCGTCCCTCCTTATAGAGGGTTTTAAGATGGTCAAAAGTCAGGGTCGCCCGTTTTTGCAGAAGAAATTCCATTTCATCTAGAGAGACTTCGAGTGTTTTCTGATGTTGGTCAATCAAAGTCAGGGGAATATTTAGACAATCGCTTTTGTTGAGATGAAGGTACAAAATTCCCGTTTCGTTCCGCAATTTTTGAAAGGCAATCTTATAGCTCTTAAAAGATTCTTCCCGCTCCTTCATCCGACGGTCCACCTTTCCCATGGGATAAAAGATGCGCTTAGCAGGAAGAGGGAGGTGATCCACCCAGGTACGGGTTTTCATATGCTTTTGCTTGAAAAACTTGATGACATACTGCCCATCGTCTGAGACAAAAGCATAGGTATGGTTGCCACTTCCTAGGTAAGTAAAGGGTTGGTTGAAGAGGGTATCGAGTTCTCCACGGGTCATCGTATTTTCCACTTCCCACTCAGGAACAGGGGTATGGTGAGAGGTGATTTTTTTTAAGGTGAATCCCTTCGGACGTGCACACCCTCCAGATAGAAGAACAATAACGCAGAGAAAGATCCATTTTTTCATGAGCATCATTTTACACAAAGAGAGCCAAATCGTCTAGAATTTCCACGATGCGTGCTTCAGCTTTGGGGAGGATGAGCCCCAGAAGGTGAAGATCAAAGACCTTGACCTCGGTTAGGGCCACCCCATCTTTTCCTAGAGGGATCCTTTCGCGAATCTGCTCAACCTCTCCTTTATCAGGAGTGGCAATCGTGATTAAAATATGATGAGGACATTCTTTTTTTAAAATATGGGTTTTTTCAATTAAAAACTCTTGATCCAAGGCTTTGAGGAACTGTTCAAAATGGTCTTTAAGGACCTGCGGAGGGATGAGACTCTGGAAGTAAGGAGGGGAGATGGAGTAGAAGTAATTTTCTATGAGACGATCCTGCATCGGCTCTTTCAAAAGAGCTTTAAAGGCTTGGAGGTTTTTATACTTCATGCAGACCATACCTCCATTAAAGTCATGAAGGTAGGGGACATGAGATTTCAAAAAAGCAAAGAGGTCTGAGCGTGCTTTTGCGAGATCACGTCCTTCTTTGCGAATCGTCATTTCATAGAGGTAGATTTCTTTGACAAAGCGTTTGTTTAAAATCCCAGCGACTTTGCGTTCTTGTTTGCGGATCGTAATGGGGGGGGAGGAAGAGAGTTTCAGCGCTTCTTCTTGGGCTTTCCTGACACGCGCTAAAATCACAGAAAACGCGTAATGCCCTTCATGCTCATTATGAAATTGGATCACGACCTGGGAACGGTCATGGGCGGAGGTTAGCTCCCTAGCAAGGGCTAAAATGCTGCGCATTTTTTCTTCGTCAATCGCAGAACGGGCAATCTCTGGGAGATGGATTTTATTTTGAATTTCTTTAGGGAGTCGTTTTTTCAGCCCTTTTATCTCTTCAGAAGTGAAGGAAGTCTGATCACTTTTTTGGACTTCAAAGTAAAGGAGACGGACCCCTTCGCGTCCCTCTTCATCGACAATATTACTTCCCTCAACAAGAGACACCCGAGGAACAATGGCCAAGACCCCTTCCAAAACATCTTTTAATTCCAAAACTTCATCGGATTCCGTTAAGTTAACCCCAATGAGAATGGCAAGTGTTGGGATATTTTGAACTTTTGTGTAGAGGAGTTTAAAGCTAAAGTGGCGCTCCTCAGGTTTTGCATGGATGGAATGGGTGAGGATTTTTCGAAAGAGATAGAGATAGGAAAGGGTTTTGCTCAAATGGGTTAATTTGCGAGGAGACGCAAAGGCATCATGGAACAGACTTGAGAGCTTTTCCATTTCCTTATAGATTAGGTGATCAAATGTTTCTGGTTTCGTGTCGATATAGGGAAGAATGTGGTCGGGAATTTTATTCGGATTGTGGTCATAGAGGGCTTTTAGAAGAAGAATCTGCACATCGTGATAGAGAGAAGCTTCAAAAGATCCCGAAGGCTTTTTAAGAAGGGACTCAAGATTTTCTGAGAGGAGCATCCGTTTTTCTTCAATCGAATGTTTTTTGGCGCAGACGACCTTGCGCGCACGCTCGACTCCTAAGATTGTGAGCCGGACCTCTTCTGCAAAGTGGGGGAAGTTTTTCTTGATCATGTAGAGCTGCTTGAGATTTTCCACTTCGATGAAAAATTCAATGACATAGTACCGTTCTTTTGGCTTCACAATAAACTTGAAGCTTAAAGAGCGGAGAAAGGTAATCGGCACTTTCTTCCCAGGAAGTAATTTTTGTGAGATCATATCGCAGAGAAAAAGCCCGATCCCATGGGTGTTTTCTTCTCGCGTTAAAACCGTTAAAGAGAGAGTGCAAGGCGCATCCTCTTCTTCCGATAAATTTAGGATCGGCAAAGCTTGATGAAGACGTTCAAAGCTAGAATCAACCGGGATAAAGTGGGAAGTTTCGTGCATTTCAATGACAGATTCAGGGATTGTTTCTCGAACGAGTTTTTCCATTGAAAGGACAAAAGAGTCGAAGCCTGGATGGGAGTGTTTTAAAGGAGACGCTGCTTTGATTTTAAAGAAGTCGATTTTCATCGCTGCACCTTGCTTATGTTGCAAAAGAAAATCTATAGAGGATGTTAGAATTATTTGCAAACTGTTAAGAAAAGATCACCCGTTCATTAAGAGAGGAGGTGTTGTTGCGCTCTATTTTAGCTTATGAAAGATGCGTTTGTGATGCAAAACATTGTTATGGTAAGATCTTCAACGATGAACCTATCCAGCATTAAAAGTTTATGCGCAAAATGAATAAAATAACCACAGAGAGCAGTGAGAGCACAGAGAGAGAAGTAGACCCATTGACCGGAAAAATTATTGGTGCTTGCATAGATGTTCATAGAGCATTAGGTCCAGGTCTTCTTGAGTTAACATATGAGGAATGCTTGATCTATGAGTTAAGGCTCAAACAGCTAAAAGTTGATTCTCAAAAATCATTACCGGTAGTTTATAAAGATGTTATGCTAGATTGTGGGTACCGCGTTGATTTATTCGTTGATGATCAGATTATTGTGGAAGTGAAGTCTGTGGCGAGTCTAGCTCAAATTCATGAGGCACAGCTACTGTCTTACCTAAGGTTATCAGGTTGCAGAGTTGGGCTTTTGATCAACTTTAATGTCCAATGCCTCAAAGATGGGATTAGACGCATGGTAATATAACACTTTCTCTGTGCTCTCTCTGTTCTCTG
>JAGROF010000248.1 GCA_020440405.1 Chlamydiia bacterium | reverse complement strand
GAGGGAGTTTAGGGACAGATCATATTTTAACCCTTTTTGTTCCCCGGATGCTCACCATTATTGCTTTTTCTACAGGACTTTTTACAGGATTTGGGATTATTGATGAAGTGCGGGCGGGAGTGATTGAACGGTTGCGTGTGACTCCAGCCAGTCGTTTTGCGATCCTAGGGGGACATGTTTTTTTTGATGCTTGTTCTGCGTTGTTTCAGTCCTTACTTTTTATTCTAATTGCGGTTCCTTTTGGGTTTCGTGCAAGCGTTCCGGGACTCGGGATTTTGTTTGTTCTTTTAGCGTTGTTGGTGCTGATCACGTCATCCTTTGGAAACGCTGTAGGAGTCATCTTTAAAAGTGAAGACCGTTATGCTCCTCTCGTTCACGGAATTCATTTGCCTGTGCTTCTTTTGTCAGGAACGCTTCTTCCCATGTCTTTAGCCCCTTTGTGGTTAAGGGTTGTCGCTCACTTCAATCCAGTTTACTATGTGGTAAATGCCTCTCGAGCCCTTGCAGTCGGAGATTTTAACTCAGTCAGCATTTTGTATGCCTTCATCGTACTGATTCCCTTTGCCATCTTCACCCTATTCTGGGCAACAGGTGTTTTTAGAAGAGTTGTAACTTAGAATGCGGATTGCAGTTTCGGGTACCCATTTTTCTGGAAAATCGACATTGATAGCGGCATTGCTGAAAGAGTTTTCAAACTATGAGGGAGTGGAAGAGCCTTATGTTTTGTTGGAGCAGGAAGGATATCTGTTTTCTGACCCTCCAACGTTAGAGGATTTTGCAGAGCAATGCCTGCGTTCGATTAAGGCGATTCAAGAGAGTGGGAATAACACAATTTTTGATCGTTGTCCGTTAGATTGTTTAGCTTATGCGCTGACGCTTGGAAGGGATATGGATTTGAGTGATTGGATAGAAAAGGTGGAAGGGGGGATTCAGCGATTGGATCTCATTGTTATGGTCCCTCTTGAAAGTCCGGATCGCATCTCTCCCCCTCGATCTGAAAACTTGAAATGGAGGGATCGGGTGGATGAAATGTTACATGAGCTGATTCTAGAAGACTCTTTGGGGATATTAGGGGAGAAGTGTGTTTTAGAAGTGAGGGGCGATGTGGGAAAAAGAGTTCAGAGAGTCAAAGGCAAGCTATCTTAAGCATCAAAATAATGATACATTTATCCATGCCTTGAACTTTCCTCATATAAAAACCTTTCCAGCAAGAATTGTTTGACGACACACCCTAGTGATCGCGATGGAAGTTCCTGTTTTCTCGATGGCGTTGAAAATTGTGATCCTCTCTCTGAAAATGAGGGGGATCATGAGGGTGAGAGGGACCGTGCCCGGGGAATTGTCCAGCGTGGTGAGGCCAGCTTCTATTATTTTTATAATGGAAGCCTGGGTCGTTTTTGTGTGTGTTGTAATAATTGTTCCATTTATTGTTCCATGTATTGTGCCAATAATTATTCCAGTGGTTATTCCAATTGACGTTCTTTACATAGACATTGGTGTGTCCATTCCAATAATATCCATTATGACCCACCCAATAACCATCCCACCACATAAACCCCATCATGAAGAGAGTCAGGTAAATGCTAGCATTCTCTCCTTGATCTGCGCTTCCAACATCGACTTGCTGGCTTTGAGGATTATAAGGAAACACTTGTTGGCTCATGTTTCCATTTCCATCGACAACGATCGCATTGACTTGGCTGGAAGTGGTTGTGATATTTGTAGCCCCTTGGATGTTGATGACGTCTCCATACAGATGCATTGAAACAAGGATAAGTAGAAGAGTGGAAGTTTTTTTTAGCACCTCTTTACCTATATGTTGATAGTTTTTTTCTACATATAGCACAGTCAAGATAAATTCCAATATTAGTAGAGATCTTTTTCGCAGTTTTGGCAGATGGGGTAGTCTTCGAGCTGATTGTTGATATGAGCGTGGACAAAGCGGAAGTAAGACATGGAGGAAAAAATTTCTTCAAGGGTCTGGATCCGCAAATTTCCGAAGGGAATGGAAGCGTTATAATCGTAGCAGCAAGGGATGACATTGAGATCCCAGGTCACTTGGAGAATAGCTTTCCGTTTTTCTTTAATCACAGGGCAGAGGCGTTCTTCCTTGGGCTGATTGTACTGTCGCCCATCGCCGTAGTTATGCAGCTTGCGATCTTTAAAAAAGGTCATGCCAAGAGATTCGGCCCAGGTTTGGAATGCGACGCGGGGGTTGTGTTTTGTTCCCAAGGTGAGGAGCATTTGGTCTCCAGAGGGAATGATCTCAACGTTTGGAAGGTTGTTATTTTCTTTCTTGATTTCAGAGAGGAGCTCGAGGTTTTTTTTCACTAAGTCAAAGGCGTCTCTCCCATGGACCTGCTTGTAGGTTTCTGGGGTGAAGCCATAGCAACTCACAAAGATGTGATCGAGCCCTGCGCGGATGAGAGCTGTAAAGAAGTCTTTTTTAGGAGGCACCCCTAAAGTTGTGAAAATCACCTTCAACGCTTGGGGCATTTTCTGTTGAACAAGGGCGACCTTATCGGGAAGAGTTTTATCGAGAAGAGGTTCTCCAAAACCGTGAAGATGCATTTCTCCTTCAAAGGCTCCGATACGATTCAAAACCAGTTCGAAATCGTCTAAAGGCATAACTCCTTGGGTGCGGGTGTGTTTGTCACGGGGACACATGACGCAGGAGTAACCACATCGATTGGTGTTTTCAATCCGCACTTGTTGGAAGTGGGGAACGCAAGACATTAAGAATCCTCAGGTTTGCGTGCCCAAGCGATGAGAGAGTATTGAAGGGCATCTTCAATTTTCAGATTAATCGGTTTGACCTTGGAGCGAGGGAGGAAAACGGTATAGCCTCCAATTTGATAGCTCATGGGAAGGAAAACAGCGACACGTTCTTGATCCATATCGGGAAACTCTGAAAAGCTTTGGCGTGTGATGAACCCTACAAGAGTGTATTCGCCAATGATCACTTCAACGACTTGTTGACTTTCCTCATCGGGAGATGCTTGGAAGAAGTGAGTGACGTTTTTCACCATTTTATAGAGAGAGTTAAAGATAGGAATCCGCTTAAAGAGGCGTTCAAAAAGATTTGTAATGTGGGAGATGAGCCATGTATTGAGCAGAACGCCAATGAAAAAGAGAAGGATCACGGAAGCAACGATCCCCATTCCAGGGATATAATATTTCCCCATGAGAGCTCTCATAGGAGGGCCGACAAGCTGCTCTAAAAACGCAAACAGCCAGTAGAGGATCCCAATCGATAATGCAAGAGGAGCTACAGCAATGAGCCCCCGCTTAATAAACTTTTTCATCATCTGCAGCCTAACACAGAATCAAAAGCTATTTCAACCCCTGATGAGATAGGTTCCTGGGCGCCTCCACTCAGAGATTCAATTTATTTATGTTTGCAAATAACTCTTACGATAAGAAAAAATTGAATGCATGGGTATTTTGAAAAAGAGTTTCGGATTCTCCGTTGGTGTTGCTGTAGGAATTGCCTCTGCAGTGACCTATCATAATTGGGACAAGGAGCTGCATCCTACGAGCTTTCCTATTCTAGAAAGAAAAGGGTTCACGCTTGCTTATGATACCAGGGGAAAAATTCCGTTTTGGACCCATGAGCGTTTGACAGCAGAGAGTTTGGCTAAAAAAGCGGACCGGCAAGAAGTGAGCTTTTATGAAGAGAGAGACATTTACGCCCCCCATCGTAGCAGGCTAAAAGATTACTCTAAGTCAGGATTTGATCGGGGGCATCTTGTTCCTGCAGGGAACCAGACCTTTTCTAAGGAAGGGCTTAAGGAAACGTTTTCGCTTTCAAACATTTGTCCGCAACACCCTCAATGTAATCGAGGGGTTTGGAAAAAGTTAGAGGAGTCGATTCGCAGGCTTGTGGTGCAAGAAGGGGCGCTTGAGGTGGTGAGTGGTCCCCTTTTTCTTTCCCATGAAGAAAATGGAAAGCGCTACGTTACTTATCAAGTCATTGGGGAAAATGAAGTGGCTGTTCCCACTCATTTTTTCAAAGTGGTTCAAACGGCGCGTCAAGCGTGGGCTTATGTGATTCCTAATGCCCCTGTATCTGGAGAACTTGAGACATTTCTCTTTCCCCTCGATCAACTCGAGAAGATCTCAGGAATTCAATTATTCTCCAATCCTCATGTCGTGCATGTAGTAAGGTAGAAATCCACTTCATTAGATGTCTCCATGCCAACATTTACAAGTATAAGGGGCGTAAGGTATCATTTTTATCTAAAGGGTTCAAGAAATATGTATGAACATGTAAAGACTTCGTTTGCGGGACAAATTTTTGAAGAAAAAACGTTCGACCATGATCAGTTTATCGAATGTTGTTTTGCCAATGCGCAGCTAGCTTTTTGCTCTTTTAAAGGATGCAACTTTAGTCTTACAACCTTTGAGAAGTGCCAGCTCCACGAAGTGCGGTTTGAAGAGTGTAAGATCGTTGGGGGAGATTTTTACCTCTGCGAAAAGAGGCTTTTTTCGATTGAGATGAAAGGGTGTAAGCTTCAGAGTTGTAATTTTTCCGGACTAAAGATGAAAAAGACTTCTTTCCAGGGGAGTTTCTTAAACGAATGTGATTTTAAGGAAACGGAGCTGATAGAGGGAGATTTTAGAGACTGCGATTTAGCGGGAACCCTGTTTCATCAGTGTAACTTAAGTCATGCGGATTTTCGAGGGGCTATGAATTATGCTGTAGATCCTCGGACAAATACTTTGACAAAAGGAAAGTTTTCGATCCCAGAGGCTCTTTCATTGTTAAAAGGGTTTGACATTACTCTCCACTAGATCTATACTGGGCATTCTAACTATTTTTCCAAAGACATGAGACAATTATTTTTACGCATTGAAAAGGTTTCGAAGACCTATTTTGAGAAGCGTCGTCTGTTGAAAGAGGCGCTGAAAGAGGTTTCTCTCGATTTATTTGAAGGGGAAGTCCTTGGACTGCTTGGTGTAAACGGAGCAGGGAAAACGACATTGGTTTCGATTCTGGCGACACTCCATCCAGCCACTGCGGGAGATGTCCAGTGGGATGGAACGTCGATTTATGACAATCTTCTTTCTTATCGCTCTGTTGTAGGGTACTGTCCGCAGCATCCCAATATTGAACGGCAGCTTTCTCTTGGAGAAAACCTGATCCTTTCGGGGCGTTGCTATGGACTGAGCAAAGAAGAGGCTATCTTGAGGCAGAAAGAGTTGGCTCAGGAGTTTAAGTTGGAAGAGTATCTTGAGGCCAATATTGATCAGGTTTCAGGAGGGTATAAGCAGCGGTTTTTGATTGCGCGAGCTTTAATGCATCGGCCCAAGCTTGTGATTTTAGATGAGCCGACCGTGGGGTTGGACTCTCATATCCGGAGGGAGCTTTGGGAGGTGATTGCCAATCTCAAGAAAGAGGGGATCACAGTGATTCTTACCACGCACTATTTGGATGAGGCAGAGTATCTTTCTGATCGGATTTGCTTGATTCATGAGGGGAGAATCCGTACCGTCGATACGCCTGAGAACTTGAAGAAGCAGCATCAGAAGAATAACCTAGAAGAGGTTTTTTTGAAGTTTGTTGATGATCCCGATGCCGAAATTTTTAATTCAGGAGGGAGTGATGCATAGTTGGGTGGCATTTTTTCAATTGATTAGGCGAGACTTGATTGTATTTAAGCGAGAGTTTCGGACAAAGTTCATCGATACAACGTTTCTTTTCTTTACCAATGTGATGGCCTTTGGCTACTTCCTGCAACAAGAGGGAGCTCATGCAGGGTATGCCGCATTTTTTGTTGTGGGAGCCATTGCAAGCTTTGGGTTTGTTGAGATTGTGGGGAAGGTAGGAGTACAGCTTGCCGATATGCATGGAGATAAGACGATTCTCCACACCCTTGTCATGCCGATTAGTTCCAAGATGGTGTTTATTTATATTGCCACTGCTTGGGCTTTGACATCGATGGTCCTTTCGGCCCTTCTCTTTCCAATTGGGAAGCTTCTGGTTTTTACAGAGTGGCATTGGGGTGCCATTACCTGGTGGAAGGTGATTCCCATGTTCATCACAGCAAATGTCTTTTTCGGGTTTTTTGCCCTTTGGCTCACAGGAGTCATCAAAGACATGACAAGCTTAAACAGTTTGTGGCTACGTTACATTGCTCCGATGTGGATGTTTGGAGGATATGTCTACTCTTGGCAATCAGCCTATGACCTTAGCCACTTAGTGGGGTATATTAGCCTGATCAACCCTATGATCTATGTCATGGAGGGGATGCGTGCTGCCGCTTTAGGGCAAGCAGGCTATTTATCCTATTGGGCTTGTCTAGGGGCGCTTTGGGTTTTCATCGTTGCGTGTGGGTGGCATGGAATGAAGCGTCTCAGACGGAAGCTCGATTGCATCTAGGAATTTCATAGTCTTAGAGGGTGTATGTGAATTATAATGTGTTCATCTTTTTAGCCTTTTCTAAT
>JAGROF010000247.1 GCA_020440405.1 Chlamydiia bacterium | reverse complement strand
ATATATCTAATTATAATTAAATATTTTTTTGATTTTAAAAAACCATATATTGTTTATTATAAACGACATATGAAAAACAATAGTGAGTTCTTAGGGGGTGTGTTGGCGTTCGTGCCACCAGGCGCGGAGCATGAAAAATGTGATAATGACAAGGGTGACCGACGCGACCCATCCAATGAGCCAATAGCCGTCGTTGATGGAGAGGATGTCCGCTTGGGCAGCAGCGTATTCTCGGAGCTCGGCGAGTCCTCGCACGCTTGCGGCTTCCGTAAATCCTTCTGAAACGCCGGGGATCACGGCGGGGATGCAGCCTGCCTGATCGGTAAGGAAAGTATCCGTCGCATCGAGGTGGCGCTCTAGAGCAGGGGAGGTCAGAGACATTTGTTCTCCGAACCTGAGGAGGTGAAAGGGGAAGCGGATGTTGCGAATCAGGTCGATGATAATCCCTCCTAAGGCTCCTCCAAATTGCCGAAAGATAGTAATAATCACAGCAGCTTGTCCAATATTTTCTGGGCGAATGCGTTTCAGGGCAAGGGCGGTGAAAGGGCCGAGCGCCATTCCAATCCCCGTGCCCCGGAGGACTTGCAGCCATAGATACTGCGCATGGTCACTTTGGATGGTGATGCTGTGGTTGGTGAAGCAGCTGATAGAAACAAGGACCATTCCCATGGTTGCGAGAGGGCGGATTCCAACTTTCTTGCTCAGCAGACCACTTAGGGCTCCAAAGATTCCAATGCAAATCCCTAAAGGAAGCTGCAAGAGGGAAAGGTGATATTTTGAGTAGAGGAGATCGGTTTCAAAGATTTTTGTCAGGTTGGTTGACGTGGAGAAAAATGTCGAGCCGACAATAAAGATCGCGATATTACCTAGACAAAAGGGGCGGATTTTGAAGAGAGAAATATTCATGAGGGGTTGAGACGCTGTACTTTCTCTCCAAATAAACCCATAGAAGGAAAGAATAAATAGCACAGCAGAGAGGATTATGAGCTTGGAGTCGATCCCTTCGGTGTTCCAAGGTTGTTTAAAGTCAGAGAGCCCTGTCACTAAGCTGCCAATCAGGATCAAGTAGAAAAAGGTTCCGATGAGGTCGAAAGAGATCCCTCGTTTCTTTTCTGTTTCAGGGAAAAAAAGCCAGATCGCAAGGAAAGCGAGGGGAGCAGGAGCAGCAATCCACATAAAAATGACGGGCCATCCGATAAACTCTGCGCAATATCCCCCTAAAAAAATGCCTCCTGTTGTTCCAATACCAAAAGCGGCAGCGATATAGATGGCAATGGCGAAGGTTTTTTGTTTAGGAGGAAAGGCGAGATCGATGAGCGTGAGGGAGGTGGGGAAAATTGATCCTGCGCCTAAGGCAGAAAGAGAGCGAAAAACCATCATGACCCAATAGTTAGTTGTCCATGCACAGAACAGTGTAGGAATAAGCAAAAAGACAGACCCAATAAAAAAGACACACTTTTGTCCGAAGCGATCGGCAGACCAATTGGCAATGGGGACAATCGTAGCAATCAGGAGAAAATAGCTAATCGAGAACCATAAATTTTTTTGCTCCCCAATGACAAGGCTTCCTTGCACAGAGGTGTCAGCAATAATTACAGCAAAGCCAGCGACAACAGCAGAAATTGTGACGAGCACGATCACGCAGAGTTGGATCCAGGGGAGAGTAGAGTGAGTGAGAGGGAGGACGCGAGGTTTATTCCAACACAGGTGATGTTTCATGAAGGGTCCTGCGCTAAGATTTTCACTTCGACATTCATTCCAGGGAAGAGATAAAGCGAAGCGTCAGGAGTGGTCGAGTCAAGAGAGATCTTAACCGGGATTCTTTGGGCAACTTTGGTATAATTTCCTGTTGCATTGTTTTGAGGAATGACGGAAAACTGTGAAGCTGCCGCCGCTTTAATCGTAAAAACTTTTCCATAAAACTTGCGGTCGGGATAGGCGTCGACAGAGATTTCTACGGGGGCTCCTAGCTTGACTTTTTGAATTTTTTTCTCACTTAAATTCGCTTGGACCCAGACACGTGCCCGATCGTACATCGTGAATAACGATTGCCCAGGGCGCAAGACATCCCCTGTAAAAATCCACCGTTTAGCAATCACGCCATCAAAGGGAGCGTGGATAAAGGTATGGTTGAGATAGGTTTGAATGACTATAATCCGTGACTCCGCAAGCTCAGCATCTGCAAGCGCTTGCTTATAGCTTGCTTCTGCCATCTCATAGTCTTTTTGAAAATGATCGAAGGATTGGGAGGAGATGATTTGATCTTGAATCCCTTTTGTGGCACGGATGTAGTCATTGCGAATCTTTTCAAAATTTGCCTTTTGAACCGCCACATTTTGGATCGCACTTTGAAGTGCAGCTTCCGCTTCAACCTTTTGAGAAAGAAAGATATCTTGCTCAAGGATCGCAACGACTTCCCCTTGCCTCACAAGATCGCCTTCATCCACCTTCAATTCAATGACTCTTCCCAAGATGTCTGGAGAGAGGTCGATGCGGTAGCTATCGATAAAGGCATCATTGGTAGAGACATATTCTTCATCCTGAACAATTAAATACCCCACCCAGGAGGCAATTAGAGCAACAAGGACTATTCCTCCAATTAAATAAGGCCAGTGCCGTTTCTTTTTGACTTCTTCATTCATGATTTGAGTCCTTTTTTTTCACATCAATGCCAGTGGCATGACGGAGCTGGTAATAAGAATCAATGACATCAAACTGGGATTGGAAAAAGATATTGCGTGCTTCAATGTAGTTATTCACCGCAATTTGATAGTCAAATACAGAGATGTATCCAATCTCGAGTTTTTCTCCCGCTTGGGCGAGCGCTTGCTCGGCAAGTTTGAGCGTGCTTTCGGAAGAGACATTTGTGGCTAAGGCATTTTCCATCGAAAAGATCTGATTGCGCACCTCTTTCAACGCTTCTTGAATCATTCCATTGAGGTTTGACTTTTCTGCAAGAGCTTCTGATTTTGCGGCAGAAATTTTGCGCTCCCGCTTAAAGCTATCAAAAATGTTCCACTTCAGCGTGACACCAACCCCCCACTCAAAGTGTTGGTTGGTGAAACTTGAGCGCGGAAATTCGTTAAAAGGGGTGGGGTCTCCCCCGTAACTCGCTTCGAGTTCTAGCTTAGGGAGGTAATCTCCTCGTGCTTTGCTGACCTCTTTAAGCGCCGTTTGCCATTGGCTTTCTGCTTGGAGAAGATCAGGGCGATACTTTAAGGCAATCCCTTCCCATTCCTTCATTTCCTCCTGAGAAAAAAGTTGGCTGACCCATTCGATTTGTCCTCGAGGATTAGTCGGAGGAAAAAAAAGCCCTTTTGTGATCGGAGTCTTGAGGAAAATATCCTGTTGCCCTTGAAACTTTTCTCTAAGGAAGGGAATGCTTTGAAGAGGAATGTCTGTCTCTGCAATGTCAATAATGATCGATCCAGGATCAAACCCTAAAGTTTTTGAAAACGCATCGAGATCAAACTTCATCTTCTTGCACGCTTGGTAGTATTGAGCGAGCGCATTAGAAACAGCGACTTGGAGTTGGTTCACGTCAAACGTTGTGGCGGTTCCAATCTCTAACCGCTCTTCCATCTGCAAGGCTAAAGCTTTTAAGACTTCGACGTGTGTTGCGGCTGTCTCGATTTGGTTCCGGTCTAAGATAATTTCGTAATACTCTTTCCGTACACGGTAGAGAACGTCATTCAAAATGCCTTGCTTGATCCATTGTAACTCTTGGTATATAAGATTCGAGATCTGCAGGTTGTAATACTTCTTGGCAGAAAAAAGAGTTTGCGTCAGAACAATCTGCGTCAGAAAAGAGCTTTTATTTTCAGAACCTTCCGTTTGGTCATGCTGGGTTTGATAGGCCTGGCTCATAAGTTCCAACTTCGGGAGCCAGTCAGAGATCGAAATCAAATGGCCATAACGCGCCTTCTCTACAAGGTTTTCGATTTCTTGAACACCTTGGTTATTGGCCAGGGCAATCTCTTCAGCTTGCGTGAGAGACACTTGAAGAGGTTCCTCACAAAAAATAGAAACAAAAGAAGCAATAAAAAGAATGTGAAGCCGTTTGATCAAGACAGTTATTCATCTTAATTAATGATAACTTCTTATTACTTTAAAAGGTTAATATCTTCAAGCCAGGCGGCAATAAGATCCATGCGGTGGGGATCATTGGATAGGCAATGTGTTCCTCCTTCGATTTCCCAGTAGGTCACATTNNNNTTTGCTTGAGCTGGGCTGTCATGCGGCGCCCATGATCCAGGTGGGTGCGGTGGTCTTGGGTTCCTTGAATCAAGAGAAGAGGAAAGGTGTCTTCTAGAGCCTCACAATGGTGAATGGGGCTTCGGTATTCGAGCCATTGCTGAGAGTCAAAGCCAAAATCACGCTTAAGCATTTGCTTCATCCGCTCTCGGGATTCAATGGTCACCTGCAGATCCATCGGACCTGAAAGAGCGACGGCTTTATCAAAATAGGATTGTAGCTCAGGAAAGCGCTGGAGAGCTAAAAGCATTTCCATTCCTCCGCGACTTCCCCCAAGGATAAACTTTTTCTCCGGACGGAATTGGAGCTCGAGGTCCTTTTCAAGTTGGGGGATAGCGTCTACAAGATGCTTGACGTCTCGAACGTCTGCTCCTCCAAATTCATCGGTGCCTTCGCTAACCCCTCCTCTGTAGGTCGTTGCGAAAACCGTGTAATTGCCATGACAAGAAAAATCATTTGCAGGATTCATCAATCCCAAAATGCGGTTGCCCCCACGCAAGAAAACGAGCAACGGCGCGGTTTCATAGTCTGGAGTATAAGAGAGGTATCCCTTCACTTTGTAGCCATCGGAAAGATAAGTAAAGACAATAATCTGCCGCTCAGACGCAAGGATTTTTTGTTTAAAGATAGGAGGGACATCCTCACTGTCTAAAAGATCGGCTGTGATGTTTCGATACGATTGTCCTTCTTCGAGCAGATAAAAGCGAGTATTGCGCTGGCAGATTTCATAAACCTGCTGCGATTCAATATCACGTGATTGAATCGTTTCTTCCGCTGTAAAATCGACGGCGCCATACACGGTGCTCAGACAGAAAAAGAAGGAAATAAAACGTTTGATTGCTATCATACAACGATTATCGATCATAAGGAGGTTTAGATGCAAGCGACAACCACAACTAAACGGACAGGAGCAAGCGTAAACTCCTATCTCATTCTTTATCAAGGAGATAAAATCCTTTTTGGCCTCAGGCAAAATACGGGATATTGTGATGGAATGTGGAGTTTAGTCGCTGGACATGTCGAAAACGGAGAGTCTGCAACCCAAGGAATGATCCGCGAGGCAAAAGAAGAAATCGGCATCGATCTCATTCCTTCCGATCTTAAAGTGGTTCACATCATGCACCGTCAGACTAACCGTTTCAACATCGACGTCTTTTTCGAATGCCACCGTTGGGAAGGAGACATTCAAAACAACGAGCCTGAAAAATGTGAAACGCTCGAATTTTTTCCACTCGCAACTCTCCCCGAGAATCTCATTGCATACAATCGTGTCGCTCTTGAATGGGCCCTCCAAGGGAAAGCTTACTCTGAACTCGGCTGGGAGAGTCCTGTTTCGATTTCTTCTGGAGTCGGAAGTGAGCCTTTAAGGGTGTCAGGTAAGGATTCCAAGATTTGAGTTTCAAAACTGGCGACGCCAATGGGTTTCATATTATCCCTTAAAGCATATTCAACGACAATTTTATCTTTTTTCTTACAGAGAATCATACCAATTGTCGGACGGTCTTCAGGGTGGCAGAGGAGATCGTCAACAGCTGAGAGATAAAAGCTCATTTGCCCAGCATCTCGAGGATCAAACCCATTTGTTTTAAGCTCAATGACAACATAGCATCTTATATTGAAGGTGATAAAAAAGCAGATCGATAAAGCATTCGTGCTCTCCTACTTCTAGGCGATACTGTCTTTTGACAAAAGCAAATCCATTGCCAAGCTCGATCAAAAATTTTTGGATATGGTCGATGAGCCCTTGTTCAAGCTCGTGTTCCCGGTAGTGTTTTTCTAGAGGGTGTCTTGCGCGAGCTGGTCATTCAGGAAGTGTCTTCTATGAG
>JAGROF010000246.1 GCA_020440405.1 Chlamydiia bacterium | reverse complement strand
CATTGGCCCCAATGGAGCGGGCAAAAGTACCTTTTTAAAGGCTGTATTGGGGATTGTTAAGCCTCTTTCGGGAAGTGTGCGCTTTTTTGGAAAGCCGTTCAAAGAAGTCAGTGGGCAGATTGCTTATGTCCCTCAAAAAAGGAGCATTGACTGGGATTTTCCAATTACTGTGTTTGATGTGGTTTTAATGGGGCGCTATGGAAAGCTGCGGGGGCTTAAGTGGTATACAAAGGCCGATAAGCTAGCTGCACGCCGTATGTTAGAGCGTCTCGAGATGGGGGATTTAGCAGAAAGACAGATCAGTGCGTTATCTGGAGGCCAGCAACAGCGTTTATTTATTGCGCGAGCCCTCCTTCAAGAGGGAGAGATCCTTCTTCTCGATGAGCCCTTTGCAGGAGTCGATCAGGCGACAGAAGAGGTGATCATGAAGCTGTTGAAAACCCTGCGTGATGAAGGAAAGACGATTTTAGTGGTGCATCATGACTTAAGCACGGCGCCAAATTATTTTGATCAAGTCCTTCTTCTCAACACCTCTCTTGTGGCTTATGGGGATACAAAGGAGGTACTCACTCCTGAAAACCTGACGCGTGCTTATGGGCAAAGAGGGGAGCTTTTTGAAGAAGCGACCCGTCTTTCTGGAGAGCAGAAAGCGGGACTTTTGTGATGACGATTCTCGACTTTTTCATTGACCCTCTATACCGCTCTCCTGTGATAGGATCGATGCTCATGTGTCTTTCTTCTGCCTTAGTGGGAACACTGATGGTTGTGAAGCGGAGAAGTTTAGTGGGAGAAGCTCTTTCCCATGCTGCCTATCCAGGAGTGATTCTCAGTGTGATTGTGGGTGCACTCTTTCTGTCTCCCAATCACCCTTTAGCGATTTTAGTGGTCCTTGCTGGAGCCTTTCTTTTTTCGTATTTGGGGCTTGAAGTGATTGAAAAGCTGCGCAGAGTTTTTCGCATACATCTAGATGCAGCGCTGTGTTTAACCCTATCGGTTTTTTTGGGAATTGGGGTGGTTTTTGCCAGCCGGATTCAGTTTACCCATCCCTTGTGGTATCAGCAGGCTCAAGTTTTTATCTATGGCCAAGCTGCAACCATGAATGACACCCATATCCTCATTTATGGCTTCCTTTCTCTTTTGGTGGCGGCCTTTATTCTCTACCGCTTTCGAGAGATTGAGCTTGCCCTGTTTGATGCGCCTTATGCGCAGAGTCGAGGGCTATCGATGGATCGGGTCATCCGCGGGATTTTTTTCCTCTTGATCTTGTCGATTGTTGTTGGGATTCGCTCTGTGGGGGTCATTTTAATTTCGGGGATGCTTCTTGCCCCCGCCGCTGCCGCCCGTGCCTTCACCGACCGCTTTAGCCACCTCCTCGTCTTAGCGGGGCTCTTTGGGGTGCTGAGTGGGCTGGGAGGGAACTATCTGTCTCTCCGCTTAGCGTATCCTACGGGTCCCATGATCCTCCTTGTGGCTGTTGCGCTCAGTCTCCTTTCCCTCCTCCTTGCCCCTCAAAAAGGAGCGATTCCCCGCCTGATTCGAAGTAGTCGCTTCCGCCGCCGGTGTCAGCTCGAGAATATCTTAAAAACACTTTGGAAAGGAGGAATCGACACCCCCTTAAGCATTGAGGGAATCCTCAAGTGGAATCCCATGGGGCGGCTTCCCATGCAGCATGCGCTTTTCACGCTCAAAAGAGAGGGATGGATTTTCAAAAATGGAGAAGGTAAACTCCTTTTGACCTCAGATGGGATCAAGCGGGCAGAGCACTTAATCCGCCTCCACCGTTTGTGGGAGCTCTATTTGGTCTCTTGCTTAAAAGTGGATGAAGAACGTGTCCACCACAGCGCGGAAGAAATGGAACATATCATCACTCCTGATTTAGAAGACCGCCTTTCGGCCCTTCTCAATCACCCTAAACGTGATCCTCACCAAAAACCGATTCCTCAAGGAGAGTACAGATGAACCTATCCCAAAATTCTGGAATTTCTAACAGTGGGGTAGGTTCATGATGAACCCCTATTCGGGACAGTCGTTTTTTGGTTTTTTTGGGGTGCTTTTCAAAAGGATGGTTCAAGCACTAGGGGGAGAGGGAGGGACCCTTGCAACCGATGAAGTGCAGCTTTTAGTTCTCATCATGATTGCGCTTTCTTCTGCTTTAGTGGGAACCTTTTTGGTTCTTAAAAAGATGACGATGCTCGCCAATTCCTTATCCCATACGATTTTGCTCGGCATTGTCGGGGCTTTTTTGATCGTGCGTGGAGAGGGAATTTACTCAATGAACCTCTCTGCCTTGTTGATCGGCGCCCTCATCACAGCGCTATGCACCACATTCAGTACAGAATTTCTCCATAAAAAACTTCGCTTGCAAGAAGACACCAGCATTGGAATGATTTTTACTGCGTTCTTTGCCCTGGGAGTGATCCTTGTCACGACACTTTCTAAAAATACCCATTTAGGCATTGAAGCGATTATGGGAAATGTTGATGCTCTGCATCCGAAAGATGTGAAGCAGGTCTTTTATCTGTTTCTCTTTAATGCTGTTTTAATTTTTCTCTTTTTTCGGCGTTTAGAAATTCTCGCGTTTGACTCTGAGCTTGCGCGCAACATGGGAATTTCCCTTATCTTTTTTAATTACCTCCTAATGTTCCAAACAGCGCTAACGGCGATTGGGTCGTTTCGCGCGGTGGGAGCGTTTCTCTTTTTGGCGTTTCTTGTGGCCCCTGTTTTAACAGCCCGATTTTTTACCCACCGTCTAAAACCTCTCCTCTTTTTAGCAGGAGGAATTGGAGTGTTGGCAGCACTTTGCGCTGTAGCCCTTTCCAGACATTTCCTTTCTGTGTATAATATTCCTTTGGCTACATCAGGACTTGCTGCCAGTATTTTAGGATTATGTTTTGCCTGTGGAGCTATTTATCGTCTAAGAACCTGTTCAAAACAGGTTCTAAGGAAAGCGCAATGAAAAAGATTTCTATCCTTGGAAGTACCGGATCGATTGGAAAAAATGTTTTAGAAGTTGCTGAGCATCTGGGAATCGAAGTCGTTGGTCTTTCTGCTCATTCTAATATCGATCTTCTTGAAGAGCAGGCGCTCAAATGGCGTCCAAAATGTATTGCTGTTTTTGATGAAACGCAAGCCTGCGAACTTCAAAAACGCCTTCCTAAAATGACCATTTTGGCAGGGATGGAAGGGCTGATTGAAGTTGCCACAATTGCTGAGGCAGATTTTGTTGTTTCATCCATTGTAGGAGCAAGGGGAATTCTTCCAACCCTTAAGGCAATTGAAGCAGGAAAAACGATTGGTCTGGCAAATAAAGAGGTCTTGATTGCTGCTGGAGAACTTATTATGAATGCAGCAAAAAAACAAGCCGTTGATATCCTTCCGATCGATAGCGAACATAGTGCAATTTTTCAGTGTTTACAAGGGGAATGTCCCTCTGGTGTCCGTCGCCTTGTCTTAACCGCATCAGGAGGTCCTTTCAGAACTCATTCTCTGGAAGAACTAGAAAAAATTACCCCAAGCTCTGCTCTCAACCATCCGACATGGAAAATGGGGAAAAAAGTGACGATTGATTCTTCTACTTTGATGAATAAAGGACTTGAAGTCATCGAAGCAAAATTTCTCTTTGACATTCCTGTAGAAAAAATTGATGTCGTGGTCCACCCTCAAAGTATTATTCATAGTTTGGTTGAATTTATTGATGGTTCCCTTCTTTCTCAGATGGGAGAACATGATATGAAGATTCCCATTCAGTATGCATTGACCTATCCAAAGAGAAAAAAAGGAATTGTTCCTTGTTTCGATTTCGAGAAGTATTCTAAACTAGAGTTTTTTA
>JAGROF010000245.1 GCA_020440405.1 Chlamydiia bacterium | reverse complement strand
TTAACAACCGAAAGGATTCAAATGACAACTGGTGCCATCCAAAGCGCTCGAATTTTAGAACCCGAGCAGTTCTCTACTCATACAAATGAGGTCGTAGACCTGACAGGAGAAGCCTGTCGCTTTATTCCCGCATGGCTTTCTAAGCTCCCGAATATTGAGCGGATTATTGTGAGCAATAACCCCTATAGACAGAATATTGATTTTGAAAAAGGATTTTCCCGTGAAGTCGTCGTAGAATCCTTTGGGAACAACTGGGAGCATCCTCCCGAAAACTTAGATCCTCAGCAAATCCGCTGTGAAATAGACTTTACATCAAGAGCTTATTTAGAGCAGTTTACTCAATCTCATGAGCTTTCGCTGTGAGAAAATAGGGCTTCGATCTCCATCAGCCTTCCTTCAAGTGCCGCTGCAGTCATGATCTTTGCAGGATCAGGATCTTGCAACTCATAAGCAAGGGCAGCATACTTTTCAAGTCCTGCAATTTCTTGGGGAGATAATATATCCTTAAGTTTGCTAATGGCATTTAGGATCGTTGCATAATCTGTTTCTCGTGAGTGAAAAATGGAAACATACCCTGGTTTCTGCAATGCCCGGTTTGGAAAGCGGTAAACGATGCGTTGCCCTGGATGCTGTCTTTCCAGCTCATGGAGTTCTTCATCGGTAAAGAGCTGCATATACTTGGCCTCTTCAACGATTTTTGGGGCCAGGTCTTGCTTAAGGGAGCAGCCCACGTGGTGTTTCTGACTCAGCTCAATAACCATCTTGGCAAGGACATCTTTTTGAAGCATCACGCCAAAGGCAAAGCAATCGGAAGCTTGTGACTGGTGTCCCCATGAAGTGATCCTTCCGCTTTCTGTCCGCTTTTTTTGGTCAGTAATGTCTGCCCAGATAAAAGACGCAGCATACTCGGGGGTGGCTCCCACTCCGTGACTTTCTCCTTCAGCACGTTCGAGCATCAAAAGATCGAAGTCGGTGAGCTTTCCTCTTCCATCCACCTTAAATAGCGTATTCATCCCCTTCACATCACGGTGAATGAGTCCAGCCGCATGAAGTGCCTTCAAGCCTCCTGCCGCTGAGATCAGTTGCCCTGTAATAAATGAAACAGGAAAAAGTTGATCAGCATAGCGAATTTTTGTAAGATCTCCATCACTTGTTTCAAAGATCCCATAATACAGGCCACCATGAGAATTCAGCATCGTTCCACACTCAAGAGGATAGTCAATCCCCCCTCTTTCTATTTCGGGAACACGAGATAATAGGGCTTGCTGAGGCTCAAAGTCCTTTTGGGCTCTTTTAACAATCTTTGACGTGACGGGTTTGTCTTCACTCAAAAAAAGTTCTTTTGCAAAACTCACTGTCGCTTGCGCTCCCCTTCCAGCACTTCTCTCGGTATAGTGCATGGCCGTCTGTGTCACAAGAAGCCCTCGATGAGTTTTAGTTGGAGAATGATGGTACGCCATCCTTCTAAGAAATGTGCTTGCACTGCCTTGTTCCTGTTTGATTCGGCTCCAGAGCGCCCTTGCATCAGGAGAGTCCACATCAGGAACAACATTTCCTCGAAACATTTGCCATGTCTTCTTTTTCACAGGGGATGGGGTCACAGGCTCTTTGTCTTCATCACGCCCCCGCTTTCGGCTGTTTACAGGTTCAGGGGAGTTTAGCCCATCTATGAGCACCGTTTTTTCAGTTAAAACAAGCGTACGCACCGACTCTTCCTCGGCTATAGGGATGTAAAAACCTTTTGGATCTGGCTTGATAAAACCCACTTTGTCTGACATATTCCACTTCCTTAATTCAATTTGTATAATTGTAAAACAATAGTGTAATTATCTCAATACAAAGTGTTAAAATAATAATTACTAACACGTAAATATTTGAATCTTACACAAATACTATCTAATTAGTCGATTTATGAGCAGGTTTTTTCTTTTTGCCCACATTGTCCATGAGACAAGGGAGCAAAATGAAAATGGAAAAGATGCCAAAAAGCGTGGGATAAAAAAAATATCTTTACCACTGGATAGGTTTATAGTGATTTAGGGTGAAAAAAGTGCAGCCCAAGCTGGAGGGAAAACCTTGCTCGATAGAATGAACAAGGAAAAAAGAAACTTGGACTGCACGAAACTGTATTGCACTGATAACCAGTGCTTAAAATAAAACTTACGTTTGAGGAGAGATAGCGTGCTTCAAAGACTGCTGCCCTTGAAAGACAAAATATGCCTCCTTCCCCAATTTGAAAGCGATAAAACTTTCATACCCCCCAAATTTTAGCACACGGCTTTTTTTTTTTTTAAGCGAAATTTTTTTTCTTACTTCTATTTTCTTCTCATGCTATTTTTATCGCTATTTTAAATTTATTTTTCTC
>JAGROF010000244.1 GCA_020440405.1 Chlamydiia bacterium | reverse complement strand
ATCGTGGGCTTTCTTCTCATTATCGCCCTTTTCCGTACAAAGGTCTCTCACACTCTCCATGTTGAAATGGGAAACCTTGTGATCTTCCTCTTAGTCCTTGTGATTGCAGGAATTCCAGTCGCCCTTCCTGCCGTCCTTTCCATGACCATGGCTATTGGAGCCAATCGGATGGCAAAACTTAAAGCGATTGTCTCTAAGCTAATCGCTATCGAAGAACTGGCTGGAATGGATATTCTCTGCTCCGACAAAACAGGAACCCTGACCCAAAATAAGCTCACTGTTGGAGACATCACTCCCTATCACCAGAAAACAGCTGAAGAAGTCCTCTTTTCCGCTGCCCTTGCTTCCGATTTGACAGGAGATGATCCCATCGACCAAGCGATTGTCCATCAAGTCAAAAAGCTTGAAAAGGCAAAAAAATATAAAGTCGAAAAGTCCATCCCTTTTGACCCCGTTCGAAAACGGACAGAGCTCATCCTCAAAAGCCCGGAAGGAAACACCCTTCATGTCAGCAAGGGAGCCCCTCAAATGGTCCTTGAGCTCGCTAAGCCAGATGAAGCCTTCTCAAAAACTGTCAATGACGCTGTCGACACCTTTGCAAAACGGGGCTTTAGAACCCTTGGAGTCGCAGAAGGAGATGGAAAAACGTGGACCTTCATTGGGCTGATTCCCCTGTTTGACCCTCCCCGCGAAGATACCAAAGAAACCGTTGATAACGCACGTACAATGGGCGTGCAAATCAAAATGGTCACTGGAGACCATACAGCCATTGCAAAGGAAATCTCCATGCAACTTGATCTAGGGGCGAATATCATGCCGGCCAAAGAAATTACAGAAGACAACATCGAAACAGCAGATGGGTTTGCAGAAGTTTTTCCTGAACATAAATTTAAGATCGTCCAAACCTTTCAGAAAAAAAAGCACATCGTCGGAATGACAGGCGATGGTGTGAATGATGCTCCCGCCCTTAAGCAAGCAGATATTGGGATTGCCGTCAGTAATGCTACCGATGCTGCGCGAGCCGCAGCGGATCTTATCCTCACCGAACCTGGACTGATGGTGATCAAAAAGGCCATTGACGAAGCCCGCTGCATTTTTGGACGGATGAAAAGCTACGCTATGTACCGCATCAGTGAAACCTGCCGTCTCCTCTTCTTCTTATTCCTTGCGATGGCCCTCTTTAAAATGCAGCCTCTAACAGCTGTCATGATCATTTTGATTGCTCTCCTCAATGACATTCCTATTATGATGATCGCCTACGATCATATGCGCATTGCAGAAAAACCCGTCTCTTGGAATATGAGAGAGATTTTTACCATTTCCATTGGCCTTGCGCTTGTAGGAGTCATTTCCACATTTGGCCTGTTTTGGATCGGCCTTGAAGTCTGGCATTTTGATATCGCTCATACGCGCACCCTTGCATTCCTTGCAATCCTTTGTGGAGGGAACCTAACAATCTACCTGACTCGCAACACAGGGGCGCTATTTGAACGTCCTCTCCCTGAATGGAAATTCTTCCTTGCCACCCTTTTCTCTCAAGTCGTCGGAACCCTTGTTTCTGTCTATGGCCTTGACACTGCAGACTTCATCGGAATTGGCTGGAAATTTGTCGGTTGGTCCTGGCTGTATATTGCCATTTGGTTCCTAGTCTGCATGGTCGTTAAAATGGGACTCTATAAACTGCTCGGTTTTGAAACCTCAAGGCATGCGCAATTTATTCATGAAACCTCTGAAAATCTCCAAACTCACGCTTGTAAAAAATAAATCCATTTCTTTATAGTCTCCTGAATCTTAGATAGTGTCGTCATAAGATGGAAATTTAAGAAGTGGCTCCTATGAGGAAAGTTCAAGGCGCCCGATGCAAAA
>JAGROF010000243.1 GCA_020440405.1 Chlamydiia bacterium | reverse complement strand
CAAGGTGCTTTATCTTCTTCTTCTCTCTCTCATTGCGTTGACGGTTGTTTTAATGATCCAAGTCGTCGGAGCGATTCTTCTGATTGCTTTTCTCGCCCTCCCTGCTGCTACCGCCAATACTTTTACTCACCGGATGTCAAAAATGATGGGCCTTGCCGTACTCATTGGAGGCGTTTCATCCATTTTAGGAATTGGGGCTTCCTTTGCTCTTAATTGGCCCTCTGGCGCTACCATTGCCCTTACAGTCACAGTGATTTATTTACTGAATCTCCTTCGCAAAAAAAAGTAAATTTTGCTAAAATTTTTCTCGAAAAATTACGGAGTCCATGATGGATAGGGTTTCCTCTACAGAGGTTTCAGACTTAGCTATTTGTGAATTGAAAGGATCTTTTGAAAAAATCCCTTATATCAAGGAACTTTTACCGAAAGACCTTTCTGCCTACACTCAAGAGGTGCGCGATCAAGTCACTTTTCTCCTTCACTCTGGACAGTGGCACCACGCCATGGAGTCGCTCCAAGTTGCGAAAGCGAAGCTGGGCTATCTGATCCCCAAATATTTTCCTGACAAAGGAGGAGAAGCTGAAGCTTGTTTGAATGTACTTCGAAGCATTACCCTCCCCTCCCCCCCTGAAGCGCCTGCATTTACTTATCTTAAAGGAGACGCTCCTGAAAAGGGAGAGCGCTCGACGATTACAACGCTCAATGCAAATGTCCTTTTCATGCCCGATGATTACACCTGGTTTTTTGGAGGAGTGAGGCGATTTGAAGAGCGAGTCGACGAAGTTGCAGCGATCCTCCTTCAAGAAAATGCAGATGTCATTTCTTTGCAGGAGGTCCATTCTATTGATGCAGCTTATGCGCTGTATGAACGCCTTAAAGGACAATACGCTCACTTTTATTTCAATATTGGACCTGATGATCTCACGCAAGATCTTGACGCGATTCAAATGAATAGCGGTCTCTTTGTTGCAAGCCGAGACCCTATCGCTCATCCACGCTTCATTCCTTTTACAATGGAAGGACGTCAAGTCGGGATTAATAAAGGTTTTTTCGAGGGAACTCTGATGGTTGGAGGGAAACCTTTTGGCCAACTCTATCATACCCATTTAAATCCTTTTGAAACTCCAGTGGCTCAACGGGTCAGAAAAGAGGAGGCTGAAATGATTGTCGCATCGATGGAACATTTCCCTCTTTTCTCTGTGCTTCTCGGCGATTTGAATGTCAATGAGGGATCTAAAGAGTGGTTAGATTCTCCTCTCAGTCAAAAATTTATTCATAACTACCCTCCAGGAGAAGGGCCGACATGCACCGATACACTGGGATCGATTGTTGAGACGCCAAGAGAGGACAGAAAGGGGTTTGAGCCCGAAGGCCATGTCTGTGATTATGCGCTTCTTTTTCCCAAAGCCTCTGAGGTCACGATTACAAGTCGACAAGTCAAATTTTACGATTTAGAAGATCCCGAGCGGGCTGCTTCAGATCATCAAGGGGTTTTTTCAACAATCACAAAAGGATTGACAGATTGAATTCTTTTCTCTATGATTAACGGTTCTATTAATGGAGAAATGAATTATGTATGCAATCATTCATACAGGCGGAAAACAGTACCGGGTCGAAAAAGGTGACGTGATCGAAGTCGAACTTCTCGAAGCAGAAAGTGGAACAGTTGAATTCAACGAAGTCCTCCTTTTTAATGATGGGAAGATGGCCCATGTCGGAACGCCTCATGTGGCAAAATGTCTCGTCAAGGGAGAAGTCGTTGGAGATACTAAAGGGCCTAAAGTGGTCTCCTTTAAGTATAAAAGAAGAAAAAACTACCGTCGTAAGGTAGGACACCGGCAGAAATATGCTGTTGTGAAAATCACCGACATCGAAGCAAAGTAAGGAAGCACTATGGCACATAAGAAAGGTCAAGGATCGAGCCGAAACGGAAGAGACTCAAACGCACAGCGCCTCGGGATCAAAGCAACGCATGGGGAATTTGTCACTGCTGGAAGTATTTTGGTCCGTCAACGCGGAACCAAATGGCACCCTGCAAAGAATGTGAAACGGGGAAAAGACGACACCCTCTTTTCTTTGATCGATGGCATCGTCCACTTCCGTAAAGGGAAGAAGACAACGGTGACTGTCGCTCCCGCTTCTTAAGAGGGTGTATGCAAATTAGATTGAGTTCAGATTTTTTT
>JAGROF010000242.1 GCA_020440405.1 Chlamydiia bacterium | reverse complement strand
CATCCTGGTTAATTCCAAATCCCATAAATTCCCAGATGTAGGGGAGAGAATAGGTGTTTTTTTCATCAAAGGGTTGGCAGGTTAGTTTGGGATTGAGGTGGTCAAGAAAATCGAGCTTGGAGTGGTCAAGGGGGAGGAGAAGATCTTCTTCGACGAGTTTTTTCACAGCATAATCGGAAGGGATGATCAAATCATATCCCCGCCCCTCTGTTGCCTTTAGCTTGACAAGGAGCTCCTCATTGCTGGTGTAGTAGTGCCGAACAACTTTGATACCTGTTTCCTCTTCAAATCCTTTGATGGTTTCGGGACTCAAAATTTCGGGCCAACTAAAGAGGTGGAGGGTTTGCTCTTTTTCCTTTTGCGGGGAGAAAAGTTGCGTTGCTGTAAGGAACGTAAAGAAGAGGCAAATCCAGATAGCAATGATCGCAATGCGGATAAAAATTTTCCCTAACTTCATGATGACTCCAAGTTCTTTTTGATTTCATCGATTGAGATTAACGGGGCCTCTTCATGATCCAGTCCCTCGCAACGACTTTTTTCATCTTCCCAATGGGAAGGGCTTTTCATAATGTCAGGCCACCAAGGAAAGGTCCGACACTGTTTGGGACGGGCTTCATAGACTTCGCAAAATCTTTTATCCTTTAGAAAGATGCAGTCTCCATCTTTAGGATCTTCTAGAAGTGCGCTATCAAACCCAACCTGTCGCGTGTATTTCTTCATGAAAGCTTCGCGAGAAAGGTTAAAATGTTTCGAGAGGTTATGAGTGTCTTCTTCTTGAAGCCAGACAAAGCCGGCGCCGGTGCAACATTTCCCACATCCTGTACACTTGAAACGGAGTCCGTTAGCGTACCAGGGTTTTGCTTCAAAGGAAAAGGTTTGTGTATCGATCACGTTCCAGCTTTCTTCCCATTTATGGACAGAAAGTTCGAGAGAGTTTTGGCTCAGTTCCATCAGATTCCAAGAGCCTGTCTTGTGCCCCGTGGAGCCACTATCACAGATTAGGGGGAGTCCATTGGGGCGGAGGTCGGCGAGGGTTCTTCGGTGGGTGTGTCCATGGAGATAGATCTGGATGTTGGGGTAAGAGGAGATGATGTCTTGGAGGTGCTCTCCGCGAATGAGCTGCCGCTTGGGAAGGTCGTGTTGAAAGAAGGGGAAGTGGTTGACCAGAAGGATATTTTCTTTAGGGTTAAGCTTCGCTAAGAGGCTCTTGAGGTTTTTTTCAATCGTTTCCGAAAAAAGACCGTTTGACGAAACCAAGGAGGTTGCGAGTGAGGTGTCTAAAAGGACAAGGTTCCATCCCTTTGTGAGGGGAAAAGAAGTGACTCCATGCGCTTCCAAGGTAAAATCATTCCCTCGTGGAGAGGGAAAGTAGCGGTAAAAACGGCGCTCACGATCTGCTTTTCGGGTATAATGGTCGTGGTTTCCGGGGATCAGAAAAACCGTGATCCCAGCTTCTTTTAAACAGTGGATAAAACGCTCTGCCATGCGGTATTCATGATGGCTCGAACTCGTTGTTAAATCGCCAGAGATGATGACATGGGTGACCCCCTTCTCTTTAAAAATAGGGAGGAGGGAAAAAGGACGCTCGTTCCAGTAGTCCTTCCCACGATTCAATAGGAGGTTGGCATTGCCCAACCATTCCTTGGAAAAAAACTGCCAAGGAGACAAGGAAATCTTTGAAAAGTGAAGATCTGAAATATGGGCAATCCGAATCATGCCCAATAGTATACCGGTCCTATCTTTTCTTTTTGAGGAATTTTTGCAGCTTCTTTTGCAGTCTTCCCGCAGTCTCTAAAGTTTGTTTTTGAATCGTTTTGATCCAACGCTCTCCTTCGACATGGATACTTTCAGGTTCGGTTTCCCAGGTGACATCATCGGGGGAAGTCATATGAGATTTCTTTTTTGAACCCGTTTTTCCCCGCGCAACTTTATTGGTTTTGGGGGAGGTCACATACTTTTTCTTCTCCTCATCCTTCATCACCTTTTCTTCTGTCTCATACTCTTGCTTTTGTGCTTCGCGGATGGCCTTTTTCTTCTCATGCTTCATACGGTGAGGGGAATTTTTCATAGACGATTTCTCTCGTTAACCTAAAAAAAACTGATCATAGCTTTTTAAAAATATAGTTGCAATATCCCGATCAGAGAAAACAGAATCAAGATGAGAGCGGCATACCGGTGGAATGTCTGTAGGGTTTTAGGGGAGATCATCTTTTTCGAGTGGGAAATCGATAAGGAAAAGATGAGCCAAAAGAGAAACGAGCCAATCGCCACGCCTACTACAGGAAAAATCCCCATCTCAGCGGCTTGGGGATGAACATGAATCGCCGCAAAGATGGCCACATACCCTAAAATGCGTATAGGAATTGCAAGCGCCATGAGGGCTCCTGCTCCAAAAGCTTTTAAAGGACTAGAGGACAAAGAGTCGTGTTGATCAAACTTTTCACGTCCCCGGTAGACCTTGATCGCCATGAAAAATAAAATGGCTGACCCAAGCATCGCAAAGCCTGGGTGGTCCACATCTGTAATTTTGATCAGCCCTACAAGGATCAACACAGCAATGGCTACCCAAAGGACCTGCACGGCAATGATTCCTAAAGCAGAGAGCATTCCTTGGCGCAGTCCTTTCCCGATAATATAATGGGCCGTAAGGATCATGCTCGAAATCGAGATGAAGGTATAGAAAAATCCGGCGCAGAGCCCCTTAAAGAGCAGAAGCAGGTCTTGACTGATCATACCTCTTTCTATACTCTCCCCTACAATTTTTTCCAAACCTAGGAATGCGTAGATCTCTTGAGACACGATTTAGAAGTGGAGGGAAAAATGGACCCAGGCAACGTTATGCTGCACCCACTTTTTTTCAATGAGAGTTTTGAAATTGCGATACATGTAGGAGAGGCTAAGCTGTGTCCGCTGATGGTAGGGGATTTTCAGACCCAGTTCGAGGCGGTTTTCTGAGATCCCTCGGCTTTCCAACCAAAAGAATTCTTCGGCAAAGTAGGGAGCGATTTTTCGGTTGGTGACCCGAAGGGCGGGGATGATTTCTAGGCGATTGCGGTAGAGCCAGCGGTGTTTTCCTCCCAGGTGCTTATCGAGGATGAGGT
>JAGROF010000241.1 GCA_020440405.1 Chlamydiia bacterium | reverse complement strand
GTATGGATTACCAAGTTAAACTGCGGGGACATCGGGTTGAACTCGGAGAAATTGAAAACATCTTAAGGCGTCATGAGAAAATTGATGAAGTGGCCGTCCTCTTAAATGATAAGGGATTTCTTGTTGCTTACTACACAACGATTTTAGAGGAGCCTCTTTCAAAAAATGTGGTGCGGGGCTATCTCCAAAACCATCTCCCCAAATTCATGGTTCCTACCTATTACATGCAACTCGACCAGTTTCCTCGGACGATTATTCAAAAAATTGACCGGAAAGCTCTTCCAGATGTGCAAAAAGATGCGCAAGAAAAGGCAGTGCCAACAAATGACGTGGAGGATAAACTTGTTGCCATCTGGAAGGAGATCTTGAAAAATGCGTCAATCTCTACTGAGGAAAGTTTTTTCGATTTGGGAGGAAACTCTCTCCTCCTTGCAAAAGTTCAAACGAAAATCAAAGAGGTTTTCCACGTTCAGATTCCGATGATTGATTTTTTTGGGGCCTCAACGATTAAGGACTTTGCAAAACTTGTTAAGAGTTATGGAGGAGACTTAGATGCCGTGCAAAAAAGTTAAGGATCGCATTGCGATTGTAGGGATGTCGGGCCGTTTTCCAAAAGCTCGAAACATTAAGGAGTACTGGGAAAACCTGTGCTTTGGAAAGGATGGGATTAGTCGCGGGTTTGATCAAAAGGGTAAGGGGTCTAACTATGTCAACGCCCGGGGAATCCTTGATGATATTTCTCTTTTTGATGCCGACTTCTTTGGAATGAATCATCGCGAAGCAAAAGTCACGGAACCTCAGCATCGGGTTTTTCTAGAGTGTTGCTACGAGGCTTTAGATGATGCGGGATATTCTCCAAAATATTTCTCAGGATCTATTGGAGTCTATGGTTGTGCGGGTCCCAACCGTTACTACTACACCAATATTCTCCCTCATGCAGAATATCGGGATGCTTTGGATGATCCGATTGTAAGAATTGGAAATGATCACGATTACCTCACCACCCGGGTGTCTTATAAGTTGAATCTCAAAGGACCCAGCTTAGCGATTCAAACGGCGTGCTCGTCTTCATTAGCCTCGATTTGTGTGGCATGCAACCAGCTAAGAACTGGGGAGTGTGATATTGCTCTTGCCGGGGGAGCTTCAATTTTTACGCCTCAAAATGAAGGGTACTTTTTTCAAATGGGAATGATTTATTCTCCCGATGGGGTGTGCCGTCCTTTTGATGCGAAAGCGCAAGGAACAGTTCCTGGAAGTGGCGCAGGCGTGATTGCTCTAAAACGTTTAGAAGATGCCATCAAAGATAAAGATCATATCTACGCAATCATTCGAGGACATAGGATCAATAATGATGGGTCAGAAAAATTAGGCTTTTCAGCTCCTAGCGCAAAAGGACAAACCAAAGGGATTATAGCGACCATTGATATGGCAGATGTGGAGGCAGATACCGTTGGCTATGTCGAAGCACACGGGACAGGAACAGTTTTAGGTGACCCCATTGAAGTGCAGGCGTTAACACATGCTTTTCGTCACTACACGGAGGAAAAAGAATTCTGCGGAATTGGCTCGGTTAAAAGTAATATCGGGCACCTGATGGAAACTTCAGGAGTAGCGGGTTTGATCAAAGCCTCTTTAGCTCTTTACAATGAAATGATTCCTCCAACGATTCACTTTGATACATCCAACCCTCATATTTCTTTCAAAGAGTCTCCTTTTTATCCAGTCACAGAACTGAAGGCCTGGAAAAAAGGGAAAAAGCCCCGTCGAGCTCTTGTCAATGCTTTAGGGTTTGGAGGGACAAATGCCTATGTCTTGTTGGAAGAAGCTCCCGTCATTCCTGAAAAACATCTTCACCGCGAAAATCTATTTGTTTTTTCAGCGAAAACACCGTCAGCACTTCAGAAAATATTAGATCAATTCCCTAAAGAAGGGCTTCCGTTAGAAGATGCCGCATTTACGCTTCAGGTAGGACGCACTCCCTATTCCCATCGGGCTGCTTTTATCGCTTCAGATTCAAAATCCCTTGCTTCGCAAATGGAAAGTTTTACGTATGAGTCGCCGGAAGAGCCGCCTCCAACTGCGTTTTTCTTTCCTGATTTACCGCGAGATTGGGAACAGCTTGACCTCAGCTTATATTTAAGCGATGAGGATTTTTTCCAAGACTTAGAAAACTGCGCCTTTGAAGGAGAGACTATCACGGGAATTGACTTCCGTGTGCATCTAAAGTCGATGGGAAGCCAACCAAAAACGGTTCAGAAAATTGCCCACTTTTCCATTCTCTATTGCTTGAAGCGATGGTTTGAGAAATTAGGACTCCAACCTGAGACCTTAAGTGGAATGGGAATCGGACACTTCCTGACTTTAGACGGCACATTCCGAGAACAATTAATTGAAGCTCTTAAAACTCCAGCACCGGAGAGTGAAATCCCTCCCAAGGCTCTAGTGATCACCCCTTTAAATTATCACGAGCTGCTAAGCGTTTTGAAAAAGCTGTGGCTTGAAGGGAAGGAAATTCACTGGCCCCTTCTTTACAAACACCATCAGCCGCGCCGGATTCCCCTTCCCTCTTATCCTTTTGAACGGAAGTACCACTGGGTCGAACCCCCTTTAGAAAAAAAAGAAGAAAAAGCGCCCGTAAAAACTTCTCAACCCCTTTCTTTAGAAGAAAATTTGATGGCGATATGGAAAAAAGGATTGGCTGTGGAATCGGTTTCTGTTGTACATGACTTTTCTGAGCTTGGAGGAGATTCTCTTCTTGCGGTTCAATTGGTCTCTAAAATCAAGGAAGCTCTTGGAATCTCTCTTCCTCCCAATACAATTCTTCAGTACCCAACCATTAAAAAGCTTTCCAATTGGATACAAAATCAAAAAACAGCGCAACATTTTGTGACCCTTAAAGAGGGGGATCAAACCCTCCCTCCCTTATTTGTGTTTCACCAGATTGATGGCCATACTATTTCTTATCAAGAGCTCGCTAATGCGCTTAACTATGCAGGAAAAGTGATTGGATTAGAAAGTCAATTCTCTTTAGACACTCCAGACTGCAGGTTAGAGGAGGTGGCCACACGTTACGTCCAAACCCTTCAAAAGATAGAGCCCAAAGGTCCCTATTCTTTAATGGGGACTTCTTTTGGAGGCCTCCTTGCCTTTGAAGTGGCGCAGCAATTGCGACAGAAAGGGAAGGACGTCCATTTAACAATGGTTGATATTATCAACCCTCAGTTCCTCCTTTCCGCAGAAATGTACGAAACACTTCGGGAGCTTTTCTCTGAAGGAGTCCCCCTTCCTCAAACATCAGACAAAAAGACGCAAACGGCTGTTTTAATGAAACAGATGGGCTTTGAGTCGCTCAGTGATACGGAGCAAGAAAGGATGTTTGACTTGATGCAAATCCATTGGAACGCATTTATACATTATCAACCGAAACCCTATGATGGGCACGTTGTGTTCCTAGAAGGAGAAGGGCATCCTAAGCCTCTTCATGCTACGTGGAGCTCGATCATTCCCCATCTCCATGCCTCAACCATTAACGGGTCACACCTAGGACTGATGAAACGCCCCTATGTGAAAAAAATCTCAGCAGTGCTGGAGAATTCTTATGCAACAGTCTGATCTTGTAAGAATAAAGATTCAGAAACGCATTGAGACGCTTTCTTTTCCTTCTCTGCAACATGTGACTCTTTACTTGATTCATTTGGAGGGAATTCAAGCCGAGGATGTTGAAGCGGCAAAAGAGGTGCTAACTCCTGAGGAGATTCAAGACTGTTTGCGTTACAAAAACGTCAAGCGGCAAGAACAAGCGTTGATCACTCAAGCTTGTTTGCGCCATCTCATTGGCCCAGGCACCATCAAAAAAAACCGCTATGGCAAGCCTTACTTAGAAGGATCTTCATGTCACTTTAATCTTTCGCATACGGAAGGGATGGCATTGATTGGCATCTCTTCGACTCCGATTGGTGTGGATATCGAAAAAATCCTTCAAGAACGAGTCCTTTTGGACACTCCTTTGATGAGTGCATCTGAACAAAGCATTATTAAAGAGGCATCTGATCCAGCGGACATGTTTTTTTCTTATTGGTGCGCCAAAGAAGCGCTTCTTAAAGCAAGGGGAACAGGGTTTCAGACGCGGTCGGTTCCTTCGTTAACCTCTAAGTCTGGGGTTTTCTATTCTGACCAAGATCAGATCCATGTCTTCACAAAGGGAAGATTCAAGCTTGCGATCTGCTACGAAGCCTTCTAAAAGTTGTACTTTCTCATGAACTGTTGCACTTCGGGATTTCTTAAGTTCATCCCCACAAGTCTTTCAAACTCTCGTTGATAAAGCTCTTGTTGCTCTGAAACTCCGAAAAGTCTGATTTTCGAGTCAATTATTCGTTAATTTATCCGTTTTTGTCAATGTGTTGCGGGGGAAGAAACAGGATACCTGCAGTGGGAAGGCCGCGGAGGAAGATGTAGTAGGTGCCGGCAAAGGGTGCGCCGTTAAGGTAGCGCTTGACAGCGGTTTCGTAAAGGCGGGCTTGGAGGGTGTAGTCGTGGTGAGTCATAGTTTGCTTTAGGGTGGAGGGATCGTAGGAGGGGAGGAGGTTTGTTTTCCAGTCGAGAATATAGGTTTGTCCTTGGTGTCTAAAGATGAGGTCGATGAACCCTTTGACGAGATGAGGAGGGTCGGGATAGAGAAATTCTGTTTCGGGATAGAGGTGCTTTACTTCTGAAAGGGTAAAGGGATGGGGAGCTAAGGGAGTATGGAGGGCATGGTGGATCATATTAAAGGTAGGCTCGTAGGGAAAGTGAGGAGGGAGCTTTTGTTTGAGAAGGGTGGAAATATCGAGGGTGCGGTTTTTCAGGAGGGTTTCTAGAAGAGAGTGGAGAACGAGGCCTGTTTCTGCCCCTTTGGGAAGTTCTGTAGGAATGTCTACGGGAGGCTGAGGTGTAGTGTGTGCAAGAGTGGAGTAGGAGTGAAGGAAGCGGGAAGGATAGTGGATAGAGGGAGAACGGGGTGGTGTGAGTGAAGGAGGGAAGAGAGAGGGAGGTGTTAAGGTTTGAGGCTCAAGATAGGTGGCATCCGTGGGGGTCGGGTCAAAGAGCTCAAGAGGAGACGCTTGCCCTAGAGGAACCGGGGCGTGTTTAGTATCGCGAAGAAGAGGAATATACACGCGGTGCTTAGCACGTGTTAGTGCCACATAAAGCTGCCGTAATTTTTCAGCCTCTTGATTTTGTATAGCAGCTTGACAGGTTGCATGTTGAGGATCAAAAAGGAGCCATTTTTTCTGATGACGAATAAAATCTTCTCGCCCTGTGTAGCGATTCACAAGTCCTAATGCAAATACCACGTTAAACTCCAATCCCTTACTCATATGAATGGTCATAATCGTGACGGAGTCTGCATCGGAAAGGGGGCGGCGTTCCACTTGTTTACAGGTCAAGAGAAACTCAAGAATTTTAGGAAGGGATCCCTTTGTTTGGGTCTGATAATCGAGAAGAAGCTCACAAATCTTTAGGTAATCTGAATGCGCTTCAAGATCGGTTGGGGTATAAAGGTCGCGCAGCGCTTCTTGAAGGGACTGGGGTTTTGCAAAGGCTGCAATGGTTGCACTTAAAAGCTCGGAATCGCGTAGTTCATGGTGGTTATGGGTATGGGACAGAAACCGCTTTACAGGAATTTCTGACGGATCAATCAATGCTTCCAATAAAGAACGGACAAGGGAAAAGGTGGGAGTCAGGATTAGGGCATCGGTACTTTTAGATTGGGTGGGAATTGCATGGGATTCCAAGTAGATTTTAAGACGCATTGCTTGATACCGATCTTTCACAAGAACTGCAAAGTCTGAAAACTGAAAGTCTTTCTCAACGAGAGAGAGAATTTCTTTGGCAATAAAGGGATAAAAAACCTCTCTTTCCATTTCCGTAGAAGGCCAACTTCTTTCTCGTTTCTTTTCTGTTTCATAGACAAAGAAGTGCACAGGACTTTTATCGTCGGGGAAAGAACGATTGGGGATGTCAGCGTGTTTCACAGGATGAAACGGAAGGGGAGCATCGGGCAGTGAAAGAAAATGGGGGTTGGCATAGAAAAGGGCATTCAGGTGTTGTATCAGCTGAGGATCAGAGCGGTAATTCGTGTCGAGATGGGCTTTTTGAGAGACCTCACTTTCTGCACTAAGGTAGGTGTGAATATCGGCAGAACGGAAGGAATAAATTGATTGCTTGGGATCTCCGACAAGATAAAAAGCGGGAATGGGATCCTCGAGAAAAAGAGTTTTAAAAATACTCCATTGGAGGGGATCGGTATCTTGGAACTCATCGATAATTGCTGCACGGAAACGACGGCGCACTTTCTCACGAAAGAGAGGACGCTCAAGAGACTCTCGCATTTTTTGAAGGATCTCATTGGGAGCAAGAATGTCTTTGTCTTGAAGGGCTTGCCTAGCAGACCCCTGAACATGGCGCGCCATGCGAACCAGCGTACAAAGAGGAGAAGACGTGGTTTCAAGCAAGGGGCACAAAGATTCTGCAAACTCCACAAGAGGGGTGACATTTTCTTCTGACTTTTTGTATTGATTTTCAGGCTTAAGAAGAGAAAGAATTGGAGGGGAAGTGGTGAGGGTTTCAAATTCTTGAAGGGTTAAAGAGGGTTTGGCAAGGAGCTCTACCTGCACATCAAATGGCGCTTTAAGCTTTCCATGCTTATCCCGGATCTTTGAGAAATGGTTGAGAAGCTCGGCAGGGAAAGAGAGGCGCGCGCGCAGCTCATTATAGGTTTTATGGGCTGCAGCAAAAGAGGGGTAGCTAGGAAACTCTCCTTCTTTTTCCACAAGAGACAAAATCTTTTCGGTTAATCCCTCTTTGTCTTGTTTCAATGCAGAAAGCTGCGCCGTACTATAGTTCTCTTGGGAAAGGGCAGTGCGCAGAAAGTCGGCAATATGATCTTTAAGAATCGCGCGGTAATCCGATTCTTCTTCGCTTGTAAGAGCAAAATTCAAGCCTGCTTCGTAAGCATATTCCGTCAGCATCCGATGACAAAATCCATGAATTGTGAAGATCTGTGCATAATCGATCAGTGCTAAAGCTTTTTGGATGTTGAAAGAGGGCGTTTTGTTTTTGAGTGTCTTTTGAATCCGCGCCTTTAACTCCCGTGTCGCAGCACGTGTAAAGGTAACCACAAGAATTTCATCGATTTCAAACCCTTGTTCTTCGATTAAACGTGCGGTGAGATGCTCGATCGTAAATGTTTTTCCTGTTCCCGCTGAAGCCTCGAGGAGGTAATGCCCAAGAATCGGTGTTTGGGGACTCAGCACATCAAACCGTTTCATGCAGCGCCTCCAATAGAGGATGAAAAACTTTGCGCAAAAATGGAGCCCACGTTTCAAACACCACTTCGGGATCAGCCTCTTTAAAAAGCATTTTGAAGTAAGGGTCTGTCATCGTCTTTATCCGAGAAGCAAATGCTTTGACATCTTTGCAGAGTAGCGCTTCAGCACAGTGGGGATGAAGGGGCGAGGGCGTTTGCAGAGCAATATCATAATATTCGAGATACGCACGAAGAGCCTCTTGCGAATCAAGGGCACTTGGATACCGCTTAATCTGCTCGGGAAATGGAATTTTTTCCATCTCTTGAGAGGCTTCTTGAAGTATCCTTTGTTTTGCAACCTCTTGGAAGCGCCCTAGGGGTAAATGTCCTCTTGCTTCTGCTTCTTCTAAGGCTTCTTCAGACGCAAGTAGGCGGTGTTTTTGAAGAGGAGACAGGAAAAATTCGGGATCGGTAGAGTCTTCATAGTGGAGGTAAAGATTCAAGGTGTGGTTACAATAGTATCTCAGGGGGTTTTTTGCAAAACGCACAAGCTCTTCAGAACTGGGCGTCTCGATACCCCGAGGCTTAGGAAGAGGTGTTGGAGCAGAAAACTCAGGAATAAAAGGGCGAGACTGTTTTGGCCCATAAAAGATCGTGGCTGTCTCAAAGTGTTTCTTCGAGTAGGGAGTTTCTACCTCAAAATACGAATGATGGAACGGAAATGGGGGATGTTTTTCAACCAGTGGATCCAACTCTTGAACGACAAGGGAGGGAGGCTGCTCTTTCCCATCTTCTTCGCTCATGTTTTGATAGGTGATCAGCACAGACTTTCGGGCAACACACAACGCTTCAAGAAAAAGATAGCGATCTTCGTCCGGAGTAGATGGAATGTAATCGCTGTCTTGAAGGAGGTTGAGTGATGAAGACAGGTGAGGACGGGGAAAAGCCCCCTCATGCATTCCCAGAAGGGCGATGACCTGGGTACTTCGAAGGGTTCCAGGTTTAAGGGAGCGAAAAGTGATTGCCTCAAGCTGCTTAGAAAAACGAGCTCCCCGTTTTTGTTTAAGATGATTTTGAAGATATCGTTTGATATTGGAAAAGGGATAGGCCATCTCAAGCTCTTTAAGGAGAAAGATTTTCTCTTGGAGAGGGGCCAAGTCTTCCTCTGAAGCTTTTAAATACCGGTGAAACAATAGTATGAGATGATCACACCACTCTCTTCCTGTTTGTGTGAGCTCTGCAAGTTGATCAAGATCTGCATAGAGCGAGCGGATCAAGGCAATGCATTT
>JAGROF010000240.1 GCA_020440405.1 Chlamydiia bacterium | reverse complement strand
GAGCCATGAATGGGCTTGGTCCTGCCGAAAAACGAGCCAGAAGAGATCCCAAATTCTGCTGTGCTCCATTGCTAATTCCTAGGATGGATTGGATAACAGCTTCCATTTTCCCTGAGGGTTCTCCTAACTGAACAACTCCTTTCATCAGGTTAAACAAAGAGTCATTCCAACGCATAAGAACCTCTTGATCCCACGATTGGTATTGATGGTGAGGATCTTCAAGTGGAGGGCCTTGGTGATCTTGGATCATCCCTACAACAAGCGCACACATCATTTCTGGGGAGAACAGGAGATCAACTGCTGCTTTCACCACCTTAGGGATCACAAATGAAGTCGAACGCACCAGTTGCGCTTGAACAGGCGAAATTCCCTTGCAATGACTCCTTACAATAATATCGGTCATTGCTTCGAGCTTTTTCTGAACATCTTGGTCAGAAATGCGTAGTGGTTTTCCTCTCACTCTTTCCAAAGCCCCTAGAACCAACACTTCTTCTCTTCCCTCACTTGCATACACTTCAAACGCTTCATCTTTTTTAGCTTCTTGAACCGCTAGGGCATAGTCATGAATAAACGACCCGACTGAGCCGTAAACATCCACAATCATCTGCTGCTTTGCCTTTGGAAGCGTCCCTTGCTGAGGTTTCCCAATCATCTCAGGAAGAAAGTTCTTCACCATCACAACACTTAAATCCACCACACTTGTAACAAGAGGCGTTTCTTTCAGGTAAAGCTCTCCCACATAGGTTTCTAAATAGTTCCCTAAGAGATTCGACATCTGTCTTCCTGCTTCCATTGAAAGGTCTTGAGGCCCTTGAGGTGCGATGGGAGGTGCTGGAGGAATCACGCAAGCTCCAAGCTGCGTCCTCACTTCTGGAATCAGTGTCCCTTGAATCAAGTAACGAATTGTCAACGTGCGCATTAAAGGTTTGGACTGAGAAAGTCCATAAAGATTCCCCGCTAAATCCTGCCCAAAAGTATGAACCGATGGCATCACCCAAGAAGTCACCGATAGGAGTGCTCCTGTTTTTCGAGACCCCATTTCCCGAGCAAGCCCTGAAATTTTCTGGAAAAGTGCTTGAGGAATATCTGCAACCTCTTGCACCCGCCCCTTTAAACTTTTTCCTGTATCATCCCATCCATAACGACGCAGTGCCCCCACAGCAACTGTTGCCGTCGCAACCCACTGTTCACTTTGAGCCGCTTGATGGGTTTGTAATGAAAAGGCCTGTCTTAAAAAGGCCCCGATTTCATCTCTAAATAGTGGCTTAGAAAGCATCCGCATCCCAAATCGAAGCACCGACTTTGTCACCCCAGGATGATCGGTTTGGACAAAGTGCGTCTTGAGCATACTCGAAGCAATCCATGAGCTATAGCGAGGACTTCCAAAGTCAATCAGCTCATTTACAAATGCTGTCACTTCATGGTGAAGATCTTGAGGAACCTCCCCTGGAGTTCCCTCCTCTCTTTCTGGGAGACTTTTTAGTTCCTCACTCATTTGATCGTCATGAATAAACCCGAGTACCATCATCTTGGCAAACTCAGGAGACAAAACGGTATCGATGAGCGCATTTAAAACGGCGGCTGTATGATCCTGTAGCCTTCCTTTAAGGGGCCCACTGATTTGCTTCCCTTGTTTTGCTTCAAATAAATCCACAAGATGTCCACAAAATGTCTTTAGAATCGCCATTTCACTTTCTTTTCCATGGGTCATCTGATCATGAATTCTTGTATTTAACTCTGCTGGAGAAAGCGTCCGACGACGACACCGCCATCCTCCTCTTGTTCCTTCAACAGCTCCCCGTGCCGTATTATAATCCTTTAAAAACGCCGTCACAGAATGGAGAGACGATGTGGCAAGCGCAAGATTGGTTTTCCCTTCAACTCCTTCTCCAAAAAAGAGGGTGGGAAGAAATGACTGGAACCACATTTCCACATTTTCGATAATGGCTGTCTGATCTACAGCCTCTTCCTTCACAATCTGTGGCAAGACGTGATCGCGGATAAAAAGGGTCCCCACCTCTGAAGCCCGCGCTGTAAGTTCTCGCTTCTGAGCCAAGCGTAGCTCCCGTGTTTCAGGAAAAGCGTCTTCACAGTCGTAAAAAACGACATCTTCCTCATCACTTAATTCTCCTTCTTCAACATCAGATGGAGCCAAAAGCTCCGCCTCATGGAAGTAGAGCTCCGCTTTTAAAGCAAGGACCGCTGCTTTGATATCTACTCCAGTGTCTAACTTCCGCGAAAGCTTTACCGTAGGATAACGAGACAAAACTGCTTCCACCTCTTCAGGACCTACGCGCTCTAATTCTCGGATGAGCCTCACCACATCTGAGCGATTTGTCCCTGTCAAAACCGGTTCAAATTCTTGAGTGGGAGTTAAGGGAATGTCTGGAAACTGCGCTGGAGCAGCAATCGCTAAATCCCCCACAACCTTTGATTCCACAGGATAATAGGTCATTGTTTCTCTTTGAGTGGCCCCACGGCGAGAGGCCAAAATGTCTGCTGCTTTTTCAATGCTATCTGTTTTGATCATCAACGCAGGAGCCACTTTTCCATTCGGATCAAACAGGCAAATATCCCCAGCACCGACCATGACACCAAAATAATCCTGCCCCACTTTTAATAGAGCCCCAATAGGCTTTCCTTCTACCTGTTCCCTAAGCTGGCGTAACACATCTAAATATGCGGCTCTCTCTCCACCAACTGTTAGGGAACTCTCCATGACTCCTCCCTTAGGAGATAAACTTTTTCCAAAGAAAACCACCGTTTCTTCCCAAGGCAAATGAGCCCCTAAGCTTTGGCCATATGCTAACTTGTCATAAAGATTGGATCCCTTTCGTAAAACGCGATCGACAGCTTCTTGGGAATTTAATGTTCCTTCTAACATGCCCACAAGAGCCTTCCCAACAATGATACTTCCTGGAGCCGTTCCCCTTTCATCGCCATAAGCCCGACCTGAAGCTAGCACTAAATCACACCCCGCCAAAAGGTTCCCTAATTCCTTTTGCTCTAAGCGTTCTTTGAGCGCTAGAAGTGTTGCATAGGCTCCCCCCATCTTCTGAGATTGAGAGGCCTCTAAAAACCCTATATCTCCCCGAAGCCCTTCGATCTCTGATTCAATTTCCTGCAAACGCCGCCGCGCTTCCCTTAACGTCAGCTCTGGAAAAGCCTCCCTAAGCTGAGAAACATCTTGCTCTACCCTTTGAACAAAGTTATGACTTACGACTTGACTAGACATTGATCCACCTCTTATCCCCGGTTTTACCCATTAATTTTACCTAGATAGTCAAGAACCCAATTGGGACTCTTTGTATCGGTCGCCTTGAACTTTTCTCAT
>JAGROF010000239.1 GCA_020440405.1 Chlamydiia bacterium | reverse complement strand
GTCAGGACAGGAATGTAGCAGCCTTTAGGATTCAAGTTATGCTAGGAGCACTCTCCGGCTTTTTCTTTTGTTCCTAGAGGGTGTCTTGCGCGAGATGCTCATTTTTTCATAGAAGACACTTCCTGAACGACCAGCTCGCGCAAGACACCCTCTAATAAAACTCTTGTTTGAGAAAATCTCTTTTGCTACATTTTAATCTTTAATAAGTGGAATGATCATGAAGAAATTCTATCTTTGGGTTGCCTTGCTCTGTTGCTGTACCAGCGCCTATGGTGCAGTGCGCGGTGCTTACTATATGCACTTTGCTATAGAACTCGACTATGTCCTCATGCGACGCGCAAACTCCCATAACAAACATTTAGTTTCCGCTGCGGGAGGCCCTCAAGGACTTCCGGCTTCTGCGATTCCCATTGAATGTCGGAAAGAACGGGGAAAAGCCCTCATTGAAACGAAAGATCTCATCCATGACATGTGGTTTGACTCGGGATTTTCCGTTGCAGCAAAGATTTTTCCGAGCATTTATTCTACGTGGGAAGCGCGTTATGTGGGAGGGCTTGCTTGGACAGGCAAAAAAAACAAATATTGCCCGCGCAATCTCGATCTCGATGGAAATATTGCCCAGTTTACGAGGGACTATAACTTTGCTAGCCGTGTAAAATCGGTCTATAACTCGAAGATGTACACCTATGAACTCAATTACTGGCACCACGTGACCCCTCGCTATACCGATCACTTCTCTGTGTCCTGGCTAGCTGGTCTTCGGTATTTTGATATCGATGAAAAAGTTAAGATGTATTTTACGAAGTTTTTCGTTGGGATCCCTGAGACAAGTCGTTACCGTGTCCGTACTGAAAACACCTCTTTTGGTCTCCAAATTGGAGGAGATATCGAATATAACCCCTATCATTTCCTCACGTGGGGGCTGGTTGTCAAAGTCGGCGGACTCTTTAACCGGGATAAGCAGCGCACTCTAATGCTCGACAACAACAATACCGTTGTCATTCGTGATATCGATAAGAGTGGTTCCAACTTTGCCTACATGGCCCAAGTCTTTCCCTTCATTGAGCTCCGTCCCACCAAACACTTCTTCTTTATCGTCAACTATCAAGTGCTTTATGTGGGTCGTATCGCAACCGCCGATCGCAATATGGTCTTCCATGGTCAAGGCGATATCCTAGACCACGATGGCCACATCATCTACCATGGAGCCACTGGCGCCATCCAATTCAATTTCTAAAACAAGGCTTCGTATTTCTTGAGGGCGGCGCGCAAGGCGCACTCGGCATCCACTCCCTCTTGTTGCGCCTGAATCACTAAGTCTAAAAATTGATCCCCAAAAGCAGCCTCTGCAGACGCTTGCTGTTCTTTTTTGGGAAAAGGGAGCTCCTTGCGGATGATTTTAGAGACAATTTTCTGTGCACGCGCTAAGGCACCCAGAGTTTTTGGAATCCCTTCAAGAGGGTGTTTACGCTCTTTTTTCTCCTCTGCTTTGACACGCTCCCAATGGTGCACCACTTCATCCGCGCTCTCCACTTCGATGTCTCCAAAGACATGGGGGTGACGGCGGACCAGCTTTTCACTAACGGTGGTAATGATGTCTTCAAGGGTGAACCGCTTTGTTTTCTCTCCTAATTTGGCAAAGAAAATAATTTGGAACAGAACATCTCCTAACTCCTCTACCATTCCCTTGGCATCATCGTCATCAATCGCTTCTAAAAGCTCATGCACTTCTTCCAAAACATGGGGACGGAGAGATTGAAAGGTCTGTTTCTTATCCCATGGACACCCATTCGGTCCATGCAACTCATCAGCAATCTCGACTAATTCATCAAATTCTTCCATATCAGCTATGTTTTGAAATACAATCGGTACCAAAATAAACCATCCCAAGATATAATTAAAGGCATGGAAAGACATTTTACGACATCGGTCTACATCATCCATGAGCAGCAAGTGCTTCTTTTGCTTCATCCCAAACTTAAAAAATGGCTTCCCCCAGGAGGGCACATTGAAGCTAATGAGTCTCCCCCTGAAGCTGCGCGGCGCGAAGTTAAAGAAGAAACCGGGCTTGAAATCGCCTGGATCAAGCAAGAAAACATCTGGATCCAGCGGTGGAATGCCGTTTCATTTGAGCGCCCCTACCTGTGCCTCATAGAAGAAATCCCCGAATACAAAAATACCCCTGCACACCAACACCTTGATTTCATTTACCTTGCAGAGCCTGTAGGGGACCCGACTCCCCTCTCCTGCGACCCGATTCGTTACTTCTCCTTGTCAGAAGTCGACGCTCTAGAAAGCGATGTTGACATCTTTGCCGAAACCCAAGAGGTCATCCATTCCTTTTTAAAGGAGGATTCCCTTGTCTAAAAAAGCTTTTTTTATCGCTGCCACGGGGCAACACGTCGGAAAGACCACAACATGCTTAGGACTCGTGTCGGGACTCATGAAAAAATATAAAAACGTCGGCTTTATCAAACCCATTGGACAAGAACATGTCGAGATTGAAACCGGTGTGCATGTCGATAAAGATGTCGTCCTTTTTA
>JAGROF010000238.1 GCA_020440405.1 Chlamydiia bacterium | reverse complement strand
CTTCTTGAGGAAGGGTAAAGTGGAGGTGCCCCTCTTTAACCCACTTCTCAGGAAGGGGTTTCCACTCTTGTTGGTCCCGGTAGGTTTTTTGGACGGTCGAATGAATCACACCCGCTCCACTCAGGCGGTAGTAATAATGAAGACCGAGAACCGAAGGCTTTTCACTTTCGATTTTGTACTCAATAAAGAGCCCATCAGGATGGAGGCGCGCTTCAAAGGAAAGGTCAAAGTCTTGTCCTTCAAAAGTTTTTAGAGGAACGCCTTTATAGAGATCGCCTCCTTGGAGGCGTCCTTTAATCTGCGTTGTGCTAGCAACATATTTCCAGGGGACATAGCGGGCAATCCCATGGGAAAAAGGCTCTTTCTTTCCTTGAGCAAAGACCTTTGCTATGTGGGGAAATAAAGAGGTGTCAAAATTCATGGGAATTTCTTGGCGGTGATGGAAGTGAGGGCCAATCAGCGCTCCAAGCCCTGCAAAACGCTCATCAAATAGAGGACGTGTCGCAGGGTCAATCACTTCAATGTCACCCAAGCGGTACCGAATCAGATTCATCCCTCCTTCAGGAAGAAAGGTGGCTTCCAGACGTTCTCCCGTTGGAGCTGTATTGCTTAAGGTAATTTCGTTCAAGGCTTGATATACCGTCCCCGTTTGTCTTTAAAATGACCGACCACGGCAATAACAAAATCAATAATCTGCCAAATTCCAAGACCTCCTGCGGTCAAAAGCATCAAGATCCCCGTTCCCACTTTTCCCACGTAAAAGCGATGAATGCCAAGGGTTCCGAGAAAAAAGCAAAGGAGAATGGTTGCGACGTAACTTTTAGGGCTATTTTCCACTGGGTGTACTCCGATTCAGGGTTAATGGGAGTGTTAAGAGTAATATAAGAGCCGGAATAATTTCTAGTCTTCCCATCCACATCAGAACCATAAAAATCCATTTCCCAAACGTCGAAAAATCTGGATGAATGATTCCGCTCGAAAGCCCTACATTACTCATTGCACTTGTCACTTCAAAAAGGGCATCCAGCGCGCGTCCTTGGGGCGTCCATTTTAGGATGAAAAACCATCCTATAAAGAGTGTTGTTGCCCAAAGAGAGAAAAGGACTCCTGCTGTAAACAATCGCTCGCTTCGTTCTTTGCCAGGAAGGCAAATCCCTGGAGGTTCTTTGCCTTCAGCTGTCGCATCTTTGACCGTATGCTTTTCCCCTTTTCGGGTAATCGAAAGGACGCGAAGAGTGACCCCAGAGATGAAATACATCAAGCGTCGGATTTTTATCCCTCCAGCAGTCGATCCTGTTGTGCCTCCCACAAACATTCCCATAATGAGAAGCAATTTTACCATCGGACTAAAAAGAGAAAGATCTATTGTGCTATATCCACAAGTTGTGAGAGCAGAAACCCATTCAAAGAAAGCATCGATGCGATGTCCTTTAAGGCCATTCCACAGGTTAAAAAGAATGACTAAAAAACCTCCTCCGATGAGCAGGAGATACAAGAGGCGATGCTGCAGATTTTTCCAGAGAATTCCGAACTCTTTTTCTCGAATGACACGAAAATGGACCGCAAAGCTAATCGCTCCAGCGACCATCATGAATAGCGCCGCGATTTGAATTGATAAGTCATACCCTTTAAAATTTGTGGTGGTGATCGTAAACCCTCCTGTAGAAATAACGGTCAAACTGTGATTAACCGCTTCCCAAAGAGGCATTCCTAATGAAAAAAATAACAGGAAAGCAATCCCGGTAAAAATGCAATAGATTCCCCAAAGCCAATGCGCTGTTCCCGTGATATTTTTTGTCATTTTTTCCGTCCGCGCCTCTGCATAATAGAGCTGGAAGCCCGCCTTATTCAAATGGGTGAGTGCCAAAACAAACACCACAAGACCGAGTCCCCCTGTCCACTCTAAAAGAGAGCGCCACCATTGTAATACATGAGGAAAAGGCCCCTCCCGCTGCAGCATTGTGAGTCCCGTACTTGTAAACCCTGAAAACGCTTCGAAAAGCGCATTCACAGGGTTTCTAAACACCAAGAGAACTTCGGATTCGATTCCACTTTTTAATTGGAGGTCAGAAATCCACAAAAAAGGAATCGAAGCGATGAAAGAGCATACCAACCACCCAAGTCCCGCAATCATCATGGCATCCCAGAGATGAGCCGCTTTTGCCCTCTTTGTTGACCAATATAAAACCTGCCCCCCAATCAAAGAAGACACCCCCACCACCCCAAAGGGAATCAAAGCAAACCACTCCTTAAAAATCAGCGCAATGATCAGCGTCAAAAGAGCCATGCCCGCAGGCACATGAAGCAGCAGCCCTACCTGCCCCACAATAGCCGACCAATTCACTTTTTGTTTAAATAGGTGCATGTCCTCATCCTGTCCGAAAAACTTTTTTTAATGCCACTCTTTTTCCACCGAGAACACAGAAGGCACAGAGTTTTTTATTTGCGTGGAGTAGTCCTCATTTAAACTGGAGGAAGTGATTAGTTTAAGAGAGCTTCAATAGCGACCATACCGGTAGGTTTTCCAGAATATAGA
>JAGROF010000237.1 GCA_020440405.1 Chlamydiia bacterium | reverse complement strand
GGTCGCTTCTTTTCTTTTGCTTTGCGTCACCTGTACGTGAGGAAGAAGGGCATTTTCTAAAAATAGCGTGAGTTTCAAAGCGGCATCTTGAGGCGTCATCAGAAGTCCGTCGACTTGTGTTTTGACGACACGTTCAACAGTAGTATGGAGAATCCGCTCTAAAATTTTATGCGTTTCCTCTTCTCGTTCCTTATAAAGCTCTTGGAACGCGCGGTCAAGATCTCGCTTGATAATGAGAGAAGGGGCGGGGAGTCCATCGCTTCCGAATTTTCCGATGCGTCGAGCGAAGTCGACCTCAAGTTTTTGAATATCTTCGGGGCGGCTAGGATCGGCGTCAAGTTTCTCTAGCTCTTCAGGGGAATAAAGTTCCCAAAGGCGTCCCATATCATTGGGGCGCATAGACTGCGCTGCAAGATCTAAAGTATTTGCAAAAATCCGGTTGATTCCTTGCTCATCACGGATCGCTTCGTAAGAGAAGATAATAATATCTCGGATGACACCTTTGATAATGTCATCAGTTCCTTGGTTCAGGGCATCGGAAAGCTCTGCAATGAGGTTATCCCGTGTTTTCCGCCTTCCAGGAGTGAGTTGTCCTCTGCGGTCAATCACAGCAAAAAGGTTAGAAACGAGTTCCTCAACGAGACGTTTTTCTTTGTCTCCTGCTAAGGTTCTAGGGCTTCCGCCACCCTCCTGATCTAAAAGCTTTTCGACTTCTCTTAATTGATCAAGTAAAATCTTATCGAAAACTTCTGCATATTTTTTGTCTTTGTATAGCGAGTCTCGGACCGCATTGACAACGGTATTCACAATATCCATTTTCCAGATGCAGAATTGAGCTGCTTGTCTTTCTGCAAACACAGAGATCGCAAGACCAAGATAGGCTGGAATGGTGGCGATAAATAATGCAGCTCGTGCGACCAAGGAAAGGGCTTTAGCAAAAATTCCGTGATCTCCAAATTCTTGAACACTCCGCTTAGCTCCTCCAAACACACTATCGAAAGAGGGATAAGCAAGAAAGTCGTTAATGGCTCCATCAATCACCTGTTTCATCAAAGATTGTGTGGACACGCCATCTTGATTTTCAACAATACCAAAGATCCGCGCTTGTTTTCCATCGGTTCCAAGTTCTCCTAGTTCATCCTGTGCCCATGTTTGTTCTGCATGAAGGAGAGAGAGCATGGCATTATTGGCAGCTCTTAAGGGCCCCATATGGTTATTCACTAAAGGGTTATTAATGGGGTCGAGCACCATCCGTTTTAACTGTTCTGTTGCAACGTTGGTGAAATGTCTTGAAAAGTATTCGACAAGACTCACCGTGAAGCCAGAAAACCACTTCCCAATCATTCGACTGAAAAAGCCCAACTCTTTTCGCTCGTCAAGCTTTTGATCAAGTAGTTCTAAAAACTTAGCTTTGCGCTGAGCAGGATCTGTGATCGACTCCAATTGAGTATGGAAGTTTCGGTACCGATGCTGGACAGCATCTTCTTCAGCCTCAGTTCCCGTATAGCCACAATAGCCATCGACAACTTGGAAAGCTGCATAAAACGTTAAACTTTCAACAAGGGCATCCTTCTTTTCTTGAATGGTTGCTTCACTGATATCGGGCGTTGGCTCAGGCTCAGCAGACTCGCTTGCTCGTTTGGCAAAATTTGACGCTAGCTCTTCAACAGGAGAAAGGGGCGATGCTTCCTTATGGCTTTCAACAGCAAGGCGAGCAATGGGTCCTGTTTCGTACAGCTTTTTCAGCCCTCTTAAAGCCCCTTCATGGTCACCTGCAGACAGTTTGCGATTCACATCGTGAAGGGCACGGCGCACGGCTTGAGCTTCTTCTGGTTCTAATTCGTCCCGCACCATTTTGTAGGTAGTTTGTCCAAACTGGTGGATCAATTTCGAAATCTGTCCCATCCATTGTCTAGCTTCAGGATTACCTCGAACCGTTGAGAGAAAGGCTAAGGTACGGTCGATCTTCTCAGACATTTCTGAAAGCGACGTGTCTTTTCCAACACTCAAAGATCCT
>JAGROF010000236.1 GCA_020440405.1 Chlamydiia bacterium | reverse complement strand
CTCCATCAAACGCTCACTGAAATGGTGGAGATTCTTCAAACCAATGAAGGGGAAGAAAGAGTCTTGTCGACAAGCCCTTTGGTTCAAGCGATGGAAATCGTCTTCCGTAAGTTGGGAATAAAGCTCTCACCTCCTCAACGGTATCTTGGGGGAGAATTAAAAGATGTCATTGTGAAAATTGCGGAAGGGGGAGGTGCTCGAATGCGCGGGGTGCAACTCGGCCATTACTGGTGGAGAGCTGACTCAGGGCCCCTTCTGGGGTTTTATGGAAAAGAGCGCCATCCTGTTGCGCTCTACCAAGATCGTTGGGGGCGGTATGTCATGGTCGATCCCGTCAAGGGAAAGCGAAGAAAAGTCACGATCGATCTTGCAAAGCACCTTGCAAAAGATGCTTATGCATTTTATCGCGGGATTCCTGATGAGATTCACCAAGGGAAGGATGCTCTAAAATTCTACTTCAAGGCTTATAAGAAAGAATGGATAAAACTTTTGGGATACGGCCTCATTGCTGCAGTGTTCTCCCTATTTCCTCCCATAGGAATTGCATTTCTCTTTAATAGCGCGATTCCAAACGCTAATGGTTACTTGCTCCTTCAAATTACAGCAGGGCTTGTGGCAGCAGCTGGGAGCGCCGCTCTCTTTACCTACTTCCGCTCCTTAATTTTGGGGAGGATTGATGGGCGTTTGAGTTCGAGTTTGCAGCCGGGACTTTGGGATCGTCTTTTAAAACTTCCCGCCAATTTTTTTCGGAGACATACAGCAGGGGATCTGTTGCAACGTGCGATGGCTATGGAACAAATGCGCCCCCTTTTAACAAGTAACATTGCGCAAACCATTTTGACGGGAGTCTTTGCCCTCCTTTACCTTGTGACCATGTTCTTCTACTCTCCTCTTCTATCTCTCATCGGAGTGATTCTTTTAGGGGTTGCTGTAGTATTGACCTTCCTTTTTGCAAAATGGAAAATCCAAGTGCAGAAAAAAGTCTTTGAGATGCAAGGCAAGATCAATGGAGCCCTGGTGCAAATCCTTTCAGGAGTGGCGAAGCTTCGCGTAGCAGGGGCCGAGAATAATGCTTTTTCCTATTGGGCAAAGCAGTTTTCGCGGTCAAAATCCTTAGAGATGTATGCGCAAAATATCCAGAATGTCATTGCAACGGCCATGGCGGTGTTTCCTCAGCTCTCCCTCATTTTAATTTTTGGGGCAGTCATACAAATGGAAGAGAGAGGATCCCTTTCTATAGGAGACTTTTTGGCCTTTAATGCTGCCTATCTCACCCTTTCCATGGCAGTCTTTGCCCTCTGCAACATTGTCATGCAAGCAGCATCAATCGTTCCCTTATGGGGGCGCTCCCATGTGATTGTTGAAGAACCCCAAGAAATGCTCGCCAAAAAGTCGAGTCCTGGAAAGCTCACAGGAGAAATTCGTCTCGATCACGTTACCTTTAGCTATGAAGAGGAAGGAACTCCGATTCTAAAAGACGTTTCGATTCACCTTTCTCCTCGAGAAATGATCGGTATCGTCGGCCCTTCAGGCAGCGGTAAATCCACACTTATCCGGATGATCTTAGGTTTTGAAACGCCGCGCTCTGGTGCTGTTTACTTCAATGATAAAGATTTGTCTCACCTCAATTTGAACGAAGTGCGCAAACAGATCGGTGTCGTGCTGCAAGGGGGAGGAATCATTGCAGGAACCCTCTACCAAAATATCGTTGCTGGAGGCAATTACACCGAAGAAGAGATCGAAAGAGCTGTGACCCTTGCCTCCTTTAAACAAGATCTGCAAAATTTCCCCATGGGACTCCATACCGTTGTTCCAATGAATGGGGAAACCCTCTCTGGAGGACAAAAGCAGCGCCTCCTGATCGCGCGCGCCCTCCTTCCCAATCCCAAAATTCTCCTTCTTGATGAAGCCACCAGCGCGCTTGATAATCATTCCCAAGAAGAGATCTCTCAAAATATCGACCAGCTCGATGTCTCTCGGATCGTGATCGCCCATCGTCTCAGCACCATCAAAAATGCTGACCGTATCTATGTTCTTGAGAAGGGAGAAGTCACTCAAACCGGAACCTTCCAAGCACTCAGTGAGGAGCCGGGCCTATTTTCCGAAATGCTTAAGCGTCAGAAACTCTAGAGGGTGTTTAAATATTGCTTTCAGCATTGAAAAGATCCTTTTCATTAATGCTGGAATGAATTTTTAAACACCCTCTAAGGAAAGACAAAGCTTGTTGAATCGCAAAAGACTCGAAGTTTTGGGGATTCTGAACGACTTTTTCTAAAGTGTCGAGGGAGGATTTGATATGGGGAGTCAATGCAACACGTCTTTTGATTTCTTTTAAAAGGGCTTGGCACGATTCTTTCTCATATGTCATTGAAGTGCTTAGGAGCATACGGGAAAGTGCATCGATAGTTTCACTGACGGTGAGAGAAAAAGCGGGGGGGTAATTGGAATCATTAGGAATCATCATGAGCAAAAGACCTTTTGTAAGTAGGTTTCAAAACCTTTTTGATGAAGAGGGGATTGAATGTATCCGATATATCCGTCGGGGCGGACAAGGACGGCTGTTGGCTTAGAAATACCATAGTGGGTATGCGCAGAGGGCTCAACATCCAGGAGGCTTTCTGGAGTTTGAAAAGTACTTCGATCCCGGTAGAGGTGGTAAGTACGGACCTCGGGATGGCTCACAGAGTAGAAGTCATGCGCGCCTTTTTTTCCACCGAATTGCAAAAGTGTATGATGGGTTCCTTTAAACAGGTCGAAGAGGCGCATCTCTTTGCCGTTTTGAGAGACACAGTGATCGGGAGCCCGTTTTCCCACTTCAATCGCTGAGGGAGTATGTTCTCCAGCATCATCGACAATGATGTCACTTTTCCCATAACTAAGATAGAGCTGGGAAAGGCGTTTAGGGAGAGGCTTCTTTAAGATATCGAGACTTCCTGCAATGGTCATAAAGGCATTCCGGATAAACGAGAGCGCAGGACTTTTCACCGTCATGATTTTTGTCATCCGATCCGTGAGCGCAAGAACCTCTTTAGCGATAGGGTGGCGTTCCTTGTGGTAGGTGTCTAAAAGAGCCTCCTGACCGATTCCTTTCATGACCAACCCCAGCTTCCACGCTAAGTTATAGGCGTCTTGAATGCCGGTGTTCATCCCTTGCCCTCCAGCAGGGCTGTGGAGGTGCGCAGCGTCGCCTGCAAGAAAAACGCGTTCTTTGCGATACGAAGCGGCCTGTCTGTGATGAATAATGAATGGACTGAGATCTGCAGGCTCTTCGAGTTCAATTGCAGGGGAAATTCTCTCCCGCATCCGTTGCAATGCAAGCTCAAATGAAGGAGGCGTTTCATCGCCTGCTTTTCTTTCAATGGTGATCCGCATCCGATCCTTAGGAAGGGGAAAGGTGGCCACTATGCCATCTCCATGGGGAAAAATGTTGATCTCTTGGCTATCGAAGTCCCACGTTACCTTGGCATCGAGAACGATCCAATGTGCTGGATATTCAGAACCAGGAAAGGGAATCTCCAGGAGTTTGCGGCAGGTGCTACGCGCGCCGTCACACCCTACAACATAAGCAAACTCCTCCGAAGCAAAATCGTCCGCCCCTTTTTTAAGCATCACCTCGACGTGCGTATCGTGAAGTTCCAAGTTATTGAGCGCCGTTTCCCGTTGGACATTGACGTCCAGGTGTTCAATCAGAATCCGTTCCGTCTCTCTTTGAGGGAGGTCGATAATAAAAGGATAGGGGGCATCAAACCCTTCGTAAACGGCATGGAGCAAGCGGTCTTGGCCTGAGAAGATATTTACACCTACGACCTTTACTCCTTCCTGAAGAAATGGCATGAGAATTTCCATGTCTTCAAAAACCTCAAGGGTGCGCGGCTGGATCCCCGCAGCGCGCGAGTCCTTAGCTTGACTGGTCGTTTGATCAATAATCTGAAACGGCACTCCCTGCCGCGCGAGCAAAATGCCCAACGACAATCCAACAGGTCCAGCACCAACAATCAAAACTTCATCCCGTGACATATTTATTTCTTAACGCATTAACAAAATAAATGCCACTCTCTTGACGAAAACCCTTCAAAAAGATTAAATTAAGCGCTTATATCACCTGCCCAGGTGGTGGAATTGGTAGAC
>JAGROF010000235.1 GCA_020440405.1 Chlamydiia bacterium | reverse complement strand
CACGCTTATTTAATAATAATGGATCTAAGGCTACCATTTTTTCCATTGCTTCTTTTTTGTCATAGTAAATGGAGAAAACAAAAGGAGACCATTTTTGACTGCCACCAATTCCTGGATCCCCTTTCTTGTACATAAGAGAGCTTTCTCTAGACAAAAGTTCACCTACTATGGGAACTCTACCTGCAATAATCGCAATAATTAAGTAAGATTTTTCCTGGTATTCTTCGTTAACCCTTTGTGGGTTTTCCTCAAACCATTTTTTAATGCGTCTGATATCCCCTCTTATACATGCTCGATAAAAGGATTTCGGACTGTATGCAACATCAAAAAAAATCAAAGCCTGCTTTAGCTGTTGCTCTTCTCTGTGGGAGAGTACTGAACTTCTCAGCTCTTCTTCGATTGAATCAACTTTTTTGCTCAGTCTTTTAAGTCGAGATTGGTTGAGCTTGCTACGCGCAACATCAATCTTTGCACCAGCATATGCTAAACCAATAAAAACGAAAACAGGAGCTGAAACGCAGGTGATTAAGCTACGAGCAGTCTCTGGCGCCGCTGCTTTAATCAGTAAAGAAAGAAGTCTATTCGAGGTTTCTATCTCAGGACAAGAGGGAGTTCCAAATAGCGACCAATGCCCTGTAGCATCTCCTATTCCCCATACAGACCCTACTGTTCCCGCTATTCCTCCTAAAATTCCAACTGCATTTTCTGTTACAACAGTGGTCATAAACTGTAGTTCGGAAGAAAGAAGTGCATCTTCTTCATCCTTATCCAATTCTGCGAGGAAAGGAATTAAATCTCCTTCAATACCAGGAGCATAGCTAGCAAGCATCTTTTCTCTACTGATCGTGGTTACACTAGACAATTTTTCACCTCTTTCCGGTTTTTATCTTTCTTTGCAGAAAGTTATTGCAAGAAGTGAAAAAATAGTTCAAGAATTTTTTTTCTGCAACCACTCCAGGCTACAGCGTTGTAAATAGGGTTACACGCAGGTTTTATACGCACTAATAATTGGGATAGGGATCATCAGAATAGATGGCCTCAAATGGAGGGGGATTAGACACCTTCATGTACTTCCCAACCACTTTGCCATCTTCAATCACAATATAATAACGGCGCTGTTCAATAACATGCGTTCCCATCGTGATCTTTTCGATATATTCGTAGGTTTCTTGTCCTCCCCCTTTAGAAACAATTTTGTAAGGCTTTCCATACTGCTTCTCGACATCGTGTGCGCTCATCCCCACTTGCACCTCTGCGTATTTATCGCGCGTCATGACTTCCCCACTTGCGCCACACCCCACCAAAAATAAAAGTCCCAACAAAAAAATATATTTCATAATAAACCTACCTATTTCATTGAATAGATAAAATAATAATTATGATCAATAATAAATGAAACGCCTAGACAAAAACCCTTTCATTGAGTTAATCTTTCTGTAATTTTTCTAAAAGATTATCGAGGCAGTATGGAAAGCCTTTCACTACAACTTAAAGTCACTCGCTCCCAAAATTCCCACTACTATGACATTGTCCTTTCTAACCCTCCAAAAATATCCCCTGTTCCCCTTCGACTTTTTGTCCTCGACTCTCAAAATGCCATTGTTCAAACTCGAGACTTTATTTGGATTATGGAAGCGCGCCAACAAATTGCTATGATTCAACAAATGGTTTCTAAAGTGAAGTACACGGGAGGGCGTGTCATCTTAAAGTTACGCCCATCTTAAAAGTTTTTTTTGACACAAACTTTTCCACAAGTTAACATTTTTGTGGCGTTTTTAAATCACGGAGGAATTATGGAAACCCTTCCAAGCATTTCACTGACTGTGAACAAGGACCAGTCTTTAAGGCTGTCCATTGTTGAAAGCACCTCTCTTGCGGGAACCTACAATATCATTCCCTTCCTTTGCAAAGGAAAAGACGAACAACAATTGTCGGAATTCCACCTTGTTGACCCTCATGGAGCCGTACTCTCGACTCAAGAACTGGAAAGCCTAGAGGCTGCAAAAAAAGCTTTGGAACACATCCAACAAGAGTTTTCTAAGGTCACATGTATTGGACCCCGCGTGCTTGTCAAACTCAACTCTCCAAGAAACAGTACTTAGGATTCTTCGGCGGGACGCCAGATTTTTCCATGAATGACGGTGCGGAAGTCATCGTTTGTAGCGTATTCCGCATGCATGAGGTAGGTTTCGGGAGTTTCTCCTTTTTCGTAAAATTCGAACCCTTCGAAGCCCAGATGGTCTAGGCGAAATTCCCAACCGATGAGGCGCTCATTGATCATCCCTTTCCCCACCACTTTTCCAAGGGATTGGTTTTCGAGCTCGATACGAAACCCTTTACGGGTGATATCATAGAAGGCAAACTGATTTTGCATGACATCGGAAAGGCCTGAAATTTGAATCTCTTGCAAGGAAGCTACCCGCCCTTTTGCATCGATTTCTGGGACTTTCCAACGGGTAAAAAAAGCGAGTTCTTCATCCATCATTGATAAATTGATCTTTCCTTCTCCCAGCCAAGACCCCGATTTAAAAATAAATGGATGCTTCGTCAAAACATAAACCTTCTTGTATAGATACTCTGCAAAATTCCAAGGGCGCTCATGGTCAGTGTGACTGAGGAGCCTCCGTAGGTTACGAGAACAAGGGGCACCCCTGTAATGGGCAAAAACCCACACATCATCCCAATATTGATCACCACATGAATGGCTAAGTAAACCGCAATGCCGGCTGATAGAACCCGCCCAAAATGGTCTCTTGCCACTGCTGTTACTTGAAAACTATAATAAATCAATCCGAAAAACAAGAGAAGCATGAAAATTGCCCCAAAAATTCCATATTCTTCGGCAAAAGCAGGAAAAACAGAGTCGGTATGGGCAGCTGGAAGAAACTGCCTCCCTGTAAACACACTTTTTTTGAATCCGCTTCCTGTATATCCCCCAAGGGCTATTGCAGTTTTGGCCGCCTGGTGGTGATAGGTATCGGGATCAAATCTTTCATATTGGTATTCTTTCAATACTTTTGTCGCGACAGGACGGAGCTCTTCATGTGACAGGAGCCCTGTAAAGATTAAAGAAATCAGAATGAGAACACCTATCCCCATCATCGACATGATTCGAATGACTTTCCGTTGGATTCCTCCAAAGTAAAACATCCCCAAAGTCATCGGATACAGGACCATTGCCGATCCTAAATCTGGCTGTTTTAAAATCAGAATAAACGGAATAAACACAATCAGGGACGCCTGAAAAAATGTCCTCCAATCCCCTACGCTCCTTCCTTTTTTTTCTAAAAACCAACTTAGGGTCAGGACAAGAGAAAGTTTGGCATATTCAGAGGGCTGCAGCGTGCCCCCAATAAAGGGAATCCGATACCAACGGTGTACATGTTGAATCGACTCTGTAAAAAAAAGACCAAAGAGGAGTAAAATTGTCCCAACGTAAAGGATCCACGCCCATTCCCGGAGTTTGTGGTAGTCGAGCCCTGCGAAAAAGAGATAGCAAAGGGTTCCCACTCCAAATCGTTGGATCTGGTTTTTAACGGTTGAAGTCAGAAAAATGTCTTCACCCGTGATTTGAACCTCAGATGTTGTCGACGCAATGACAAGAATGCTGATCACCATCAATGCCACAATGATGGGAAGGGTGCGAAAGTCGATGCGCTTTAAGTACTGATGGTTCCACATAGTTGTATTCTCTAATATTTGGAGTTATTATGGTAGAAAAACTCATCACCATCCATCTCGATTCCGTTGATTCAACCAACACATATGCAAAGGAAAACCATCGACAGTTTCATCAAGAAACCATCACGCGAATTACTGCAGATGCCCAATCGAAGGGAAGAGGGCGGTTCAAAAGGGAGTGGGTCTCCCCTAAAGGACTCAATATCTACCTGACTTACTACTTCACGGCTGAGAAAAATCCCATGGGGGTGAATAATATCACACAAGTCCTGTGCCTTTCGATTGCAAAACTTCTCCACAGAGAAGGACTCAAACCGCAAATCAAATGGCCCAATGATATCCTCATTAACCAAAAGAAAATCTCAGGCATTCTCTGCGAAACCATTGATTTAGGGGAAACGTTTGGGGTGGCTTTAGGGGCAGGCCTCAATGTCAACATGCCTCAAGAGCTGTTAGACACAATCGACCAACCTGCTACATCTCTTCAAATGGAAACAGGGAAAACGTATGACAAAAACGCACTCGTCAAAGCCTTGGATCAATTCTTCCTTGAGGACTATACGCTTTATAAGAGAGAAGGTTTCAAGCCTTTCTACATGTGTTACGATTCCCTTCTCACCCATAAGGGAATGCCCATCACGCTTCATCAAAATGGAGAACTTCTCTCAGGCACGCTCCATTCGCTCAACCCCGATGGGCGTCTCAACCTTCTTCTCCCCAACGGAGAAATCCAAACAATTAGCTCAGGCGAAATCAAAAAATGATTAAGCGCTGCGCTTGGGCAACAGAAGAAAAGCCTCACCTTGCCCGCTATCACGATGAGGAGTGGGGGGTTCCCGTGCATGACGATCTCATGCACTTTGAACTCGTGTGTTTAGAAGGGCAGCAGGCGGGACTCTCTTGGGAAATTATCTTAAAAAAGCGGGAAGCCTACCGCACACTTTTTCATGGGTTTGACCCCAAAAAGGTGGCTCTTATGACAGACAAAGAGCTCTCCTGCATTACGCAAAATCCAGCCATTATCCGGAATACACTCAAAGTGTTTTCGATCCGTACCAATGCACGCGCTTTCCTAAAGATTCAAGCCGCACATGGCACCTTTGATGCGTACATTTGGTCTTTTGTGAACGGAATCCCTCTCACTTACCAAGGGTTTCGGTGTCTCTCACCTGAAAGCCTCCTCATCTCTAAGGAGCTTAAAATCCAGGGCTTTACATTTGTCGGCCCTAAAATCATCTACTCCTATATGCAGGCTGCAGGGCTGATCTTTGATCACACTCCTGGCTGCTTCCTTTTTAGACAACCATAAGTCTTTTAATATTAATT
>JAGROF010000234.1 GCA_020440405.1 Chlamydiia bacterium | reverse complement strand
AGCGGATTTTAGACTAGCGAATCTCGATACCCAAAAAGGACCGATTCATGAACCTGACTGGGAGTTTGAACCGGGATTTAAAGTCGGGGCTGGCGTGCGCATGGCTCATGATGGATGGGATGTCTATGCGTGTTATACTTGGCTTCATAGTTCTGCAAGAGACTCTGTTAACGACCCTGGCAATCTTCTTCCGACACTCCAAAACGGAGCCTTTATTCTTTTTAATATTCTTCCTAATCCTCCAGCTAATGCAAACTTTCAATCAGCTAGTGAAAAGTGGAAGCATCACTTCAATGTCATTGATTTAGAGTTAGGTCGTGATTACAATATTAGCCATTCCTTGACGCTTCGTCCCCATTTTGGACTTAAGGGGACTTGGCAAGAACAAGATATTCGTACGCGCTATGCATTTATTGATACCAACCAATTTACGATTCATCAACATCAAGATTCGTGGGGGGTTGGGATACGCACAGGATTGAACGCATGCTGGTTTTTTATCCCCTCATTTGGCCTTTATGGGGATTTTGCAGTCAGTGGTCTTTGGAGCGGTTTTAATAATAAGCGTATTGATAATCGAATTTTCCCCGATCAATCCGTGTTAAACATTTTAGATACGCATGAGGTCACGCACTTTGTTAAGCCGGTGATTGAATTCGGGCTAGGGTTGCGTTATCAACTCCTTTATCATGAAAACGATTACCGTTTCCTCATCCAAGCAGGATGGGAAGAGCAAATATGGATGGACAATAATCATCTGATAGATATCGCTCAGCAAGGAGAGAAAGGAAGCCTGACTCTCCAAGGATTCACGTTGAAGGTGCGGTTTGATTTCTAATTACAAAACATTATCGGAGGCTTTATGAAAGCACACAAACTCCTTACGCTTGTAGTAGGTTTTGCAGCATGTTGCTCAGCCACTCTTGCTTATGCAGATCCACAAGGACAATATGGGTCCAATTATTCGCCTCCACCTCAAAAAGTGGAGCCCCCGCCAATTACTCCCCCTGCAGGACCAAAAACTGCTTGGGTAGCCGATCCCTTTTTTACTGTGGATTTTATTTATTGGACAGCGCGCCAGGAAGGGCTTGCCTATGCCATTGAAGGGGTCGATTTTAATGCTACAGGAATAAATACCGATCGAGGTCCCATTCATGAGCCTGATTTTGAGTTCGATCCAGGATTCAAAGTGGGGACAGGTGTGACAATGCAACATGATAATTGGGATGTCTATGCAAATTATACCTGGCTTCACACAACAGCTACAGATAAAGTGACAGATGTCAATGGATTTCTTCCAACTTTACCTAACTTTTTGTTTATTTTCTTTAATGTCACAAACCTTCCACCCCCTATTACTGGAGATTTGATTGAAGGGAAAACCTCTTGGACGCTTCACTTTAATACCGTTGATTTAGAGCTTGGCCGCAACTATTACATTAGCCGCTTTTTAACACTCCGTCCGCACGTCGGATTAAAAGGCACTTGGCAGGATCAAGACTCGCGGACGAGTTACCGTCTCTCCGATGGAAATGCTATTTCTATCCACAACCATCAAGATTCCTATGGAGTAGGAATCCGAGCCGGACTAAATACCTGCTGGTATTTTATAAAATCCTTCGGTCTTTATGGAGATTTTGCGCTCACAGGATTGTGGAATGGATTTACAAATTTCAGGAATGATAAGAGACATACTCCGAATGATGCCGTTCAACCGTTCTTTGAAACCCATCAAACCACGCACTCTGTGAAGCCTGTCATTGAACTGGGCATAGGACTGCGTTATGAATATCTCTTTAATCAAGACAATTACCGCTTCCTCATTCAAGCAGGATGGGAAGAACAGCTTTGGATCA
>JAGROF010000233.1 GCA_020440405.1 Chlamydiia bacterium | reverse complement strand
TGGGCAAATATTAAGCATAAAAAAGAGCGTGCTGATGCTAAGAAAGGGAAGGTATTTTCGCGGTGCGCGAAGGAAATCATTAGTGCGGTCAAGCAAGGGGGACCAGATCCCAAAGCGAATACCAAACTTCGGTTAGCGTTGCAAAAAGCTAAAGTGGCCAATGTGCCCTCCGATGTGATCGACCGAAATATCAAAAAAGCGGCGAGCGCGGATCAAGCGGACTTTACAGAACTCACCTATGAACTTTATGGGCATGGAGGAGTCGGCATCATTGTCGATGCGATGACCGATAATAAAAATCGGACTGCCTCAGATTTGCGGATTGCTACGAATAAAAAGGGAGGAAGTATTGCTTCCCCAGGGTCTGTTGCCTTTAACTTTGACCGGAAAGGGATCGTTCAAATTGGAAAAGATCAAGGAGATGAAGAGTCTCTTTTCATGCTTGCGACTGATGCAGGGGCTGATGATTTTGATGTGACCGACGAAGCATTTATTGTGGTCACGCCTCCTGAGCTTCTCTATGAAGTGAAGGAAAAGCTCGAAGCGGGAGGCCTTGTTGTGGGGGAGGCGAGCCTAGAGATGCTTCCAAAGACAACAGTTCCTTGCGATGACGACACGCGCAGTGCTAACGAAGCGCTCATCGAGTTTCTTGAAGGGCTCGATGATGTGGATGTTGTCTTCCACAACATGGAAGAAGGTTAGGCCCGGAGCTTCACATACCAATTGATCATTGTTTGATCATAGTCATCATCTCTTGGAGCGTGGCCTAAGATCTGCTGAGCAATATGTGTGAGCCTGGGAGAAAATACAGCATATAGCCCCACACCCTTAATAAAGGACTCTGCTCCTAGCTCGATCATATGCTCTCGAATCTCAAGGATCGCTTTGACAGGGTCTTTAATGGCATCCACAGTATGGTCACGATTCAATGCATTCCACTCCTTGATGAACCAAGACACATTTTCTTGAGTTAAAAGAGCCTCTTCTTGAAAGAAGGGGACAAAGGAGAGAGCTTCTTGTAGCTCAGGTTTTAATTTTTCAAAAGAAAAGGTTATCTCGTCCTTTTCTGACCACTCCACAAGCTCAAAGTCTTTTACCTCAAGCTGTGGTGCTGACTCTTTTTCCGGGGTCGGCGACCATATCCACCCGAGAAGCCACCAACCGTTGGTAGCGGTTGAAGGCTGTAAGGGTGAATCGAGATTTTCGGCCGGTGTGGTGGTGGTATCCTGCGGCTTTTCGACGCCTGGGCTGATGGCTGATAGTTCTGACATGTTCTTCTCTTTGTTCTATCTCTAATAATTCTGAATAATCAATGGGAACGTAGAGAATATTCTCTAGGTCCCGACGATGTTGGACAGGTATAAACCTGTAATAACTTTCTCCTCTTTCTCCACTAAAGACAACGAGCTTCTGATTAGAAAGAGCTTTGGGAATGTGGCGGTGAGCGCCTTTACGGTGTCTCCATGCTGCAACCGTTTGCTGAGAGAATTGACCTAATCCAAGATCTACCCCGGTTTGTCTCCACGCTTCTACAGTGCGGCCCCAAACCTTGTGCTCTTCAGCATATTGGTCATAAGCATAAATGTGACGGTAGTCTTCTAGGACTTCATAGTCTGAACCTTCGACAAGATCTTCAAAACGGCGGCGGTGCAGGCTGCTCTCTTTGAGCTCAGGATGATTCCAATTCACAGGCCTTACAACCCTAAAGGAAACGGAAACAGGGAAGTCTTCTCCTCGATCTTGAGCCGAAAGGGCGGCCATTTGTGTGCCTTGTCCTAGAAGGGTTCCCTCTGTCATCGTCACGGGGTCATTGATTTCTGTAATGTGATCAATCGAAATGTGGACGCCTAGATCCCGAAGAAGTTGAGCATTATTAACAACATAGTTGCTAAAGACGTTATCGTCTTCTCGGCTTATCTTTAATGCACTGTGGGTATACAGGAAAACATCTGTAACAGGAACACGGCCACTTCTAAACATGTGAGCAATAAGGTCTTGTTGGGCAACGAAG
>JAGROF010000232.1 GCA_020440405.1 Chlamydiia bacterium | reverse complement strand
GAACTGTAAAGCTTCCAAATTGCCGATCGGTAAATTTTAACGCAAAAAGGGTCATTGAGGACCCCGCTTGATTATAGGCCATCCAAAAGACAACCGAAATAAGGGTCATGAGTAAGATCACAAGAATCCGATCTTTTTCATGCTTTTTCAAAGGGAAGTGGTGGGGATCGTCTTTTTTGGAGACAAAATAATGGGAAGGAATCTCCAAGCTTTTCAGACGTCCAATGACCGAAAAATAGGGGACAATTCCGAGCATTTGCACGCAGCCACATAAGATGAAAACGATCCTCCAGTCTACGGTTTGCAAGTATCCCAAAACGATCATGGCTACAAAAACCCCAATATTGACCGAGGAATAATAAATCGAAAAACCTCCCTCACGAATGTGGGGCTTTTTGGCGTAGACACTCCCTAAAAGGGAGTAAATGGCGGGGGTAAAGAGTCCTCCTCCAAAGGCCAATAGGGCAAGGGCGGGAAGGAGAAAGGTTTCACTCAAAGTTGCCAAAAGAAAACACCCTACGGCAGTGAGCAATGTTCCAAGTAAAATCGGGCTGCGGTAATTCCATTTGTCTGCAATCCATCCTCCGAGAATCGGAAGGGTAAAGGCGATTCCTGTATAGGCTCCAAAAATGTGGGTTGCACGTGGTGTAGAGTACGAAAAATGGGTCACAAGGAACAGGACAAGGAGGTTTCCAATCCCCCAATAGGCAAAGCGCTGACACATTTCCGTCAGTGCCAGGAGGTACATTTCCAAAGGGTGCTTATTTGAAAAAATGACGTCGGTCCGCTTCATCCTTCCTCGTCTAACAGACATTTCTTAGGTATAGCCGCAAAAAGGGAATTTAGGCTATGATTTTTTATAAAACATTTTGTACCATACGCCTATATTTTTGAAGCACAATTATTTGTTTTTTTGAAAAAACATGAAAATTCTCATTGTTAAGACCTCTTCCCTTGGGGATGTGATCCAATCTCTCCCTGTCGTTGCGTTTTTGAAACACCACTTCCCCCATTCAGAAATTGATTGGGCGGTTGAAAAACCGTTTGCAGACATTCTTAAGGCACATCCCGCAATCCATCGCGTTATTCCTCTTGAAGTGCGGAAGTGGAAAAAACACCTGATCAAGCATCGCAATGCCATACGTTTAGCTCTTCAAGCGCTGCGGCGAACACACTATGATGTGCTCTTCGATCTCCAAGGCAATATTAAATCTGCCCTCGTGACGAAATCTGCTCGTGCTAAAGAGAAAGTGGGGATGACTTTTGCGTCTGCTCCCGAGTGGCCGAATGCTCTTGTGCTCAATCGGCGTTACGCCATCAACCGCAATGCTCCCATTTCCCTTCAGTACCTTTCCATTCCCGAACAGTATTTTTCCCAAAAGCCCCACCCTTTTCCAACAGCGCTTACTCTCGAAATCTTCCCTGAGGAATCAGAGTGGGTCACCTCCATTCTAAAAGGGACACACCGCACAATGGTATGCCCTGGTTCCCATTGGGAAAACAAAAAGCTACCCCTTCCAACTTGGATTGAGCTTTTGAAGAAACTCGGAGACACGCACTTCTATTTTGTCTGGGGCAATGCAAAAGAAGAGCAAGAAGCAATGGCCCTCCATGTACAATTTCCTGAACGGAGTACCCTTCTTCCAAGGATGCGCCTTCCTGTTTGGCAAACACTCATGACCCAAATGCATGCCATCTATACCGTCGATTCTAGTGCCCTTCACCTTGCAGCAACGACTTCTGTTCCCACCTATAGCTTCTTTGGCCCCTCCAACGCTTCAGTCTATAAACCCTCCCTAGTGCATCACCAAGCGATCCAAGGGCCTTGTCCCTACGGCAAGTCTTTCCGCAAGCGGTGTCCCATCCTCCGCACCTGCAAAACCGGTGCCTGCCTCAAAGCCCTTTCACCCGATGATTTGATAAGCAATTTAAAATGAATATATCGTTTTTGGTATATTCTAGGGTGAGAAAGGTATAAATATAGATATATTATGAGCAGTCAGCTTAGATATTTTTGAATGATCACCTTGTGACGACACTATCTAGGAGGAGGTCGAAGTCGATGTGAGATTCAACGACGGCGACGGCTTCTTGGATTTTCTCTGTGTCTTCTTTGCGGATTTTGACGGTATAGGAGGTGATCATCTCCATGGCACGGTAAGAACTAACGGGGGCGTAGAGCATGGGGATGTTAGCTTTTTTGAGGGCTTCGAGGATGGTTTGCCGGGGAGGGGAGTCGCCGGTGAGGATCATTCCTACGGCAAGGTCTTCTTGGGGATTGGCGATTTTCACGTCCCAATGTTTGGTGAGGGTTGCTAGGATAATGTCTTCACGGTTGGAGGGGGTGATGATCAGTTGATTGGGAAGGATCAGTTCGCGGTAGTTTTTGAGAGAGGTTGCAACTAGGCGCATGTGGCGGAAGTGACGCATATGGTGGTCTTCTCCTGTCAGGAGTGTGGCGTGAAAGAGGGATTCGTAGTCTTGCATGGTGGGATTGCTGAGGAAGGGATCAAAGGGAATGCATCCTAGGATGGGGATGTTCCAGTTTGCAAGGGCTTTTTTCATATAGGAAAGAACCATTTCTCGTTTATCATCATGGACGCGGTTTAGGATAATTCCTGCAATAGGAACGCCAGTGGCATCACAGAGGGCTTTGTTAACAGCAAGGGCATCAAAGGAAGAACCGAGGCCTCCTGAGGCGACAAGGATCATGGGAAGACCAAGGAGAGAAGCGACCCGCGCATTGCTGAAATTGACAATAGACCCCACGCCAACATGGCCGGTTCCTTCAACCACAATGGCATCACTTCCTTTTGAAATGATGTCATAGCTGGTTTCGATCTTGGTTTGCATCTCTTTTTCAGAAACTTTTCCATCGAGAAAATCCCGGGTAAATCCTCGTGGAAACAATACAGGACTCATTTGGGATTCTTCTTGCTTGAGATGGAAATGGTCTTTAAAAAGGACGACATCTTTATCGAC
>JAGROF010000231.1 GCA_020440405.1 Chlamydiia bacterium | reverse complement strand
AGTGCCCAATCGCATAATTCTTAGAATAAGATTGAGCCCAAAAGATGGGCCAAGATTATCTAAGAATTATGCGATTGGGCACTAGCTTGTTCTGAATCTCGAAAAAAAATTTCCAAAAACCCTTTATTAAAAAATTTCCCCGTTTGTAAAATACATATAGGGGACCGACTGATCTATCGACATCAGTTTGATTACCAAAAGATACCAATTGTGTTTCAGGGAGATAAGAATCTCTCGACGTTACCGCAATGTTTGATTTCTGTGGGGGAAAAAGCATGACAAAACAGCCTGTATTCAAGCCATTTCCGCTGTGTACAGGCTGTCATGCACAAACGATTGCTGCCTCGTTTCTTTCGATTTCTGGCAATCTCCCTTCGCTTAAGCGTTTTGTCTATCTCCCTGACGGAGACAAAATTGTGATCGAAATCTCAACACCTAAAAAGTGGAAGGAAAGCGATCCCACTATCATTTTAGTGCATGGCTTATGCGGCTCTTCTCGCTCAACCTATATGACGCGGATTGCACGGAAGCTCTATAAGAAAAGCATTCGCACAGTTCGTATCAACTTGCGCAGCTGCGGCATGGGAAGAGGGCATGGGAAGAAGATGTACCACTCTGAAGCAAGTGAGGACGTCTGGCGTGTCCTTCAAGAAGTCAAGCGAGATACCCCAGATTCTCCCTTAACACTCGTCGGCTTTTCTTTAGGGGGAAATACGGTTTTAAAGGCTGTAGGGGACTATGGCGAAGAAGCTAAGGGACTTCTCCACAAGGTGATCTCTGTGAATCCTCCTGTGGACATGCAGTCGAGCATCGAGCTGCTCTCGCAAAACACCTTCTATGAAAGGTATTTCATGGCGTCTCTAAGAGAGGACGTGGCATTCCTCCATGAGTCCTTTAGTGATTTGCCACCGATCCAAATTCCTAATGAGATGACGCTCCTAGAATTTAATGAGTTTTATATCGCCCCCCAATCGGGGCATAACAATGCACGGGACTACTACCATGCCTGTAGTTCCGGACGCCTCATCCATAATATTGCAATTGAATGTCATATCCTCTTTGCTCTCGATGATCCAATCGTCGATTGCACCGTTGTTGATCTTAAGGAAGTTCCAGAAAACGTCGACATCTTAATCACCGAAAATGGCGGCCACTTAGGCTATTTAGGAACTCCGGGTCAGCAAGGGGGATTCCATTGGATGGATTCGATCCTTCTCCAGTGGATCTTTGAGAATGGGGAATAGGGTTTCCACTGCTCCACCTTATTCCCCCCTTCTCTTTTAGTACTTGTTGGGATTTTCTTTGAGCCAGGCGATGATATCTGAAGATTCGTAGAGGGGTTTTCCATTAATCACGAGGCAGGGAACCTGCTGCTTTCCACCGATTTTCACAAGTTCTTTTGCAGCAGCGGGATCTTTTCCGATATCTTTGGTTGGAATGGATTTATCGATACTTTTCAAGTAGTTGTTGACCTTGCGACAGAAGGGACAAGAGGATCGAGAGTAAAGGAGGAGGGTCGGCTTTTCAATGCTCATAGAACGGGTATCCTTTAAGGTTTCATGCGCCTCGTAGGCCACAACAAATAAATCATCATAAAGAGTCAAAGGGGCAGCAAAGCGCGCCTCTTCACTTTGGTGCATTTCTTCAATCATTGCAGGGTCTTGATCAAGCATTGCCATTCTCCTTTTTAAGGGTTAATCAGAAATTTTAACCCAAACTCATATATTACGGAAGAGGTTTGTTCTTGAATTTTAGAATAAAAGGCCCGAGACGGTGAGCGGTTTTCTTCTTCGAGGTGAATTTTTTGCATCACGCCGCGCATTTCGGCAAAAAGAAGCATCTCATGGGCCCGAATTGGAGAGAGAGGCTCCTGAAATGAAACCTCATAGAGCTCTCCGAAAAGGGTTCCAAACTTGCTGATCACATCTCCTCGGCACAAAAAACCTATGAAGGGGGGATGTTGCTTTAAATCT
>JAGROF010000230.1 GCA_020440405.1 Chlamydiia bacterium | reverse complement strand
ACTATTTTAAACTAATTCAGCTATACCGATCGGGCTCCAGAATTTAGGCACTGGCTTTGGCAAATTCCCAAATTTTAAAGCAAGATCGGTATACCCATTATATCGCCTTTTGGGCAAAAAGTAAATGGACATCTGGCACGTCACTTCAAAATTTGATTTTATCTCTAGGTAGGTTCGTAGCATCATAATTTTACTTCCCCTATGAACAGAAATACGTTAAGATGAAGTTAAAACAGAAATGAGTCATTAGATGAAGCAAGTCGATCGAGCAAAAGTGTGTTGGAATTGTGAAGCAGATGTGAGCTATCAGGCGACCTACTGCCCCTTTTGTGGCACCGATCTATTGACATCATCAGGTGAACCGAGCCAGCCTTCAGCGCCGTCTCAAGATAAAAAGTTTGCCGATCAAAGCCTGCAAGAAAGTTTAGCCTCGCTCTATAAACCACCCTATTCGATTCGTAATCGACAGGGGCTGGGAGTTCCAGATGAGCGAGAAGAAACAACGTTTCAAGAAGTAGAGCCTCCGAAAGAAAACCCGCTGTTCCAATCGTATGAACAAATGGCGCTTGAAGAGCAGGAACTGATTGCTCCCCCTCATCCAGATACGCTTTCGAATGAGGAAGAGGTGATCACGAGACGTGGGAGTATTCTGCCCCTTCTTTTTCTAATGATTGGGTCTCATTTGCTGATGTTAGGAGTGCTCATTCTCTTTTGTGCAAAGGAGGGTGTGGTCACGCTGCAGTGGAGCAGCCGCTTTTGGTTTCTCTACATGCTGGTGGGTGCTCCTCTTGTTTATCTTGGGGGACGGATTCTCCGTCGTGCCTAGGACGTAGTATTTGACGACACGCCCTAGACTTTAAATGAAAGTATTGTGAATTATTTTTGATTTCTTGATAGTAGCTGCGAAACTTTATTTGAGGAGGAATCAAGGTGGTTGAGTCAGTTGATGGATTAAGTGAAGCAGGGGTCAATTGGGAAGGGTGCTTTGCACAGGAGAAAGAAGAGGGTTATCTCGATCAAAGGGTCCAAAGTATTGGGAAGTTTCTTACAGATAGTCCTTTTCTTGAAAGTCACAAAAAGCTTTCACATGTTAACGTGTTGACTTTTCCTAGTACACCCGAGGAACTTGCGGATGCCATTGTGGAAAATATTGGAGTCAATCGGCAAGCACTGATCACCGATTTAAAAACTTATATTTCCAGCTTGAAAAGCACGGTAGAGCAAGATTGGAAAAACTACATGGTTGGATTTCAACCGTTCATCGATAGTGGAGCCTTGGTTAAAGGGTCGGATGGAAACTATTTCTACAATCCCCACTGCATTCTTCCTTCTGTTGTCGGCTGGATTCAAAACCAGGTGGAAGCCGATGAAAAAGGGTTTGCATTAAGTGTCACAGCGTCTTTAAAGAGCTTTCTAGCAGGGGTGGCAAGTCAAGTGGATGCGATTGCAAAGTTTCCTTACGACAGAGCCCTTTTTGAAGCAAAAGTCAAAGCATTGGATTTAGCGCAAGCGCAGGAAATGGTCGATACGTTTTATGCAAAACTTGGGATGGGTACGCCTCCAAGTCTTGATCACATCCTTTCCCTCTCCTTCCCGATGGAAAAGCCCTCCCACTTTGCTCCTAAACAGGTAACAAATATAGGAATGGCTTTTTTAGATCCCTATATTCATATCAACTTTTCCACCCCTATTACTGTGTTTCCTAAGCAGTCTCTTGAGCTGCACCCTTCGATTCAAAGCCCTGAAGCGCTCCCTTTATCTACATGGTGGCAAATCTTAGGGGACGCTCAAACTTATAGTCAGCTGATTCAAGTGACTGCAGCAGGTACAGCTCCTAGTGTGAACCCTCCTTCTCTAGCGATCGATGTGATTCAAAAGCTCTATCAGAAAACGCCTGAGCTCTTCCCAGTGTTTGGGGGAAACATTGAAATGCAAACTCCTAAAAGTGCGCCGCCATTCAATGCCAATGCACTTTTAGCCAAAGGAGAACTTTCCGTGGGAGATTTAGTCGGCCCTGTCGTGACTGAAATGGCCGGGAATTTTCAACCCAATGCTGAGCAAGGGGTCTATTATATTGGAAATACAGGGATGGGCATTGTCTTTAGTAATCCTGAAACCTATAATGTTGGAGTGGACCCGAACAATTGGCAGGGCAGAACGTTAGCATTTAAAGCAGGGGCTGAAGCTCTTATCGAGCTCAGAGGAGTGTCTTCTCCAATTTTTATAAATGGTCCCTTAGAGCCAAACGGAACGGTGACTCCCACAGGGCAAAATTCTGTGGTCTATCAACAGCTTCAAAAAGATGGAAGTGCGGTTACAATTCCCATTGTGAAAAATTCTCCCTACATGCCTATTTTTACCCATCAGACGGCTCCAAGAATAAGTATCGATACACTGGGAGCTACCTTAACAGGAGTGACTACATTTGCCTATGACCAAGGACAGTGGAAGGAGATGGGATCTGCGATCCAAACGGGGAAAACTCCCATGGGGCAACTGTTTCGATTTGAAGTCAAAACAAACAACGGCACGGAAGTCTATTCTATTTATACAAGTGCTTTGCAATCTTTTACCCTTGCAAGCTCAGCGCTTAAAAAGATTGTTCCTGATGGCACAACGATTGATCAAGGGAATGCGAGTCAGTATATCCACTATTCCGATGCGGTGGCAGCAGCGAAGGCTCAGGGAGTCACACTCCCTCCTGCAGATGAGTTGCATTGGTTTTCAGCATTGATTCGTGTGCCTGGGACTTCAAGTGTTTGCAATGAACTGATAGGAAGTGTTGACACGGGAGATCAAGTCTCTGTTGTCTCAAAAATGCCTTTGGAAACTGTCGAGAAACTTTCCCATCCGCTTAGCGAGCCGTTTGGTCTTCCTTTGGATCAAGGGGTGTCCTGGGTCCCTCTCCGAGGAGATATTTTAGAAACAGCTATGCAAGGAGGGCAATCCACGCATCAGACCACTTATCAATTTTACCAGATGCCCTTTCCTCAGACGACGCAAACAACCTATATCGGGCAGCTGCTGAATAACTTCCAAACCCTTAAAGGAGCTCCTCCTGAGAGTGACTATGCCTCAGGAAAACTTCCCTATTATCAGAGCGTGATAGGCGTGGAAAGAATGGTGCCCGTCACCCCTCAAAAGAGTGGGGAGGTGACTCTCACTTATACCAACTCGAATCATTATGGACTCATGAATCCAACTCAGGGGCCAATCCTTGTCACCGATTGGATGGATCAAGCCACCTCTTCCGAACTCACACGTATGGTTTCTGCCTTAACAGATCCCCATCTAGCTCCCAATCCCACGGTTTCTGATCAAGACTATTCGATTGCCCAAGAAACAGAGACCAATGCTAATACCGCTTTGATTGCTCAAAAGCTTTTATCACTTGGGGTTAGTGGAAAGCTTACTCTGACAGCGACGCAAGAAACGACTCTCAAAGGAGTTGTCGAAACCTTTACAGCTGCTGCCCAAGAAACCCTAGGGAATTTCTTGGGATCGATCTCTTGGGATCCAAAGCACAATCTTTTGGTCTCTATCTATGGCAATCAAATGCCAGCAGGGATTTCAGGAGACTTTTATAATAGTATTGGACAAGACCTCCAGTTTACCAATGGGTATTTCATCCATGCTGCATCAAGTGTGAGACTTCTTGATCCGACCTATTTTGCTACCCCTGATGCCTCGACTCCTTTTGTTTGGGATCAGCCTGCGGACACTCCCAACCAAGCCCAGTACCGTGCGCGGATTGTCGATGCGTTGATCAATGAAGTGGAGCCGCGTCCCACAAATGCGCATACAAAAGACATGTTTCCTGCAGGAAGGCAGCTCGATAACGAAACTCACATGTTTAAAAGTCATGGGTGGAATCAGCCTACCTTAGATGGACAAGACTTAGAATCGACTGCTGAAGCGATTAATTTTTGTCGGGCTTCTGCAGTATGGTGCAACCTTCAGGCGCAAGGGGCGCAAGACAGTGGGATCCAGAAGTCGTATGCAGAAGATCGAGACTATCATCTCAATCATGCGATTGAAGCAGTGCGTGCAGTGCAAACCTTCAGGCTTCCTGAGAACCCCACCTCAATCTATCAAGATCCCTTAGTTGCTAAGGAAATGCAGCAGTATGGAGAAGAAATTACATTCACCAATATTGCCTTTGTCAGAAAAATTACAAGTGATACCTATTGGGGACCTGGCCCGAAGGATGATGCATTATCTCCTCTAGGAGCTGCGTGCATGCAGGGGATTAACATGTTAGCGCCGGTTTTGGATGCAGCAACAGGAGAGAAACTTGTGAAAACCTTGTTCAATGAGGCTTACTATGATCAAAGTGGAAACCCTAGAGCCAATCCTGATTGGAGCCAAATTGTCAACTCTCAGCTCTTTACAAACCAAGGGTGGACAGATCCCAAATCCCGTTGGGGTATCGCAACGGTGATTCCCACAACCCTTCCCTATATTGCAAGATATAGCCCAAACCTTGCTACAGGCATTCTGAATTGGTATGCAAACTCGAATAAGCAGCAACCCACCGTTTATCCCTGGCATTTGAGTGGTAATCTGGCAACTACAATGAACTATATCTCCGAAGCGCAGCATTATAATGCGCAAGATTCAAAATGGGTAGATCCTGTTTCCGAGACGGAAAGTGCTCAGGTTACGCAGTACCTAGAGAAAATGAGTGGCGCGAATCTTGACCTTTATATTGCTCCGCACACCTATGTGCATTAATTTAAAGGGCCGTTAGGGAGAAAAAGTCCCGAATCGGGATCCTTTTTATAGGGATCAGGGCGTTTCCGTCTGAGGTTTTTCAGAGGGTTTTGCTCACGGGGAGGCATCATTTCAAACTTAAAGAGAGCATGTCCGATTTGCAGCTTCAGATCATTGCTAAACGCGTCAAAGAGGGCAAACGCTTCATGTTTGAATTCAAGAAGAGGATCTTTCTGTCCCACAACACGCATGTTGACTTCTGTTCTTAAATGGTCAATGGATAAAAGGTGGTCTTGCCAGAGCTTATCGATATTGCGCAGAAGAATACTGCGGACCACTTCATGGAGAACAGATTGGGCATTGACCTCTTTTCCTGCGCTCTCTTGAATCGCCGCAATAGTATGCGCTTCGTGATCTAACTTGGCCTTAAATGCGTCGATAACTTGTTCTGCTGCTTTCTTTTCGATCTCTTCGATGGTTAAGTAGTCGTCATCAAAGGTTGTTTCATCAATTGTCACAGGGAAGTGTGTCATGAGCCATTCAGCATACCCATGAGAATCCCATCCTCCCTCTTCTCCGCGGGAGGTAAAGTATTGGCCTGCCATTTGGCAACAGACTTCCTCTAAGGCTTCTTCAGCAAGTGTTACTGAGGATTCTTGCTTAAGGATATCATTTCGGAAGGCATAGACTTCTTGCCGTTGTTTATTCATGACGTCGTCATATTGCAGCGTATGTTTACGGATCGCATAGTTACGTTGCTCGACCCGTTTTTGTGCTGTTTCAATCGAGCGATTCAGGACCTTTGCGGAAATAGGTTCTCCTTCGGGGGGGCGGAAGCGCTGCAGGAATGTTGTGAGTTTAGGAGAGGTGAAAAGGCGCATGAGTTGATCTTCAAAAGAGACATAAAACTTCGAAGTTCCAGGGTCTCCTTGACGTGCGCAGCGCCCTCTAAGTTGGCGGTCGATCCGTCTCGACTGGTGGCGTGTCGTTCCAATGACATGAAGCCCTCCTGCCTTTGCAACACCTGTTCCAAGCTTAATATCGGTTCCCCGTCCCGCCATATTTGTGGCAACGGTGATGGCTCCTGGCTGCCCCGCTTCGGCAATAATCTCTGCCTCTTTTGCATGATTTTTTGCGTTTAAGATGGTGTGTTTCAGTTGGTTTTGCTTTAAAATGCGTGCAAGCTTTTCAGAAACTTCAACCGATTCTGTTCCGATCAAAATCGGGCGTCCTTTCCCATTGACTTCAATGATATCTTTGATAATCGCGTTGTACTTTTCTCGCTCTGTCATGTAGATTTCATCATCTGCATCTTTCCGCAAACACTTCTTGTGAGTGGGGATTTCTAAGACGTCGATTTTGTAAATCTCTTTAAGCTCGTTGGCTTCAGTCATCGCCGTTCCGGTCATCCCAGCGAGTTTGTCGTACATCCTAAAATAATTTTGCAGTGTGATCGTTGCGTAGGTTTGCGTTTCTTGCTGGATGGGAACCGATTCTTTGGCTTCAATCGATTGATGGAGACCGTCAGAAAAGCGGCGTCCAGGTTGGGGGCGTCCAGTATTTTCGTCAATGATGACAATCTTTTTATCTTGCACGATGTAATCAACATCTTTTTCCATTAAAAGGTGGGCGCGGAACAGTTGGCGCAAGTTATGAGAGCGTTCTTTTCGACGTCCGTCTTCTTCTCGAAGTGCAATCTTTTTCTGCATCTTTTCCTGATCGGAAAGGGCAGGGTTTTCGTCAATTTTTGCGTACTCATGTCCCAAGTCAAGCATGATGAAGTCATCTTTTGCTTCTTCCTTATCTCCCGTCCAAGCAGCAATCCCTTTATCGGTTAATTCATATTCATTGGCCCGCTCATCAACAATGATATAAAGCTCAGCAAGCATCTCATGCCGCTCTTCTTTATTGGGCTCTGCATGGAAATAGGTTTCCCACTTTTCCATAATCGCGCGGAGATCGGGGTGTTCCTTGAGTCGTTTTAGAATCTTATTCTGGGGAGTTCCCTTCCCAACAAGCCATAACTTACGGAACGCTTCTTCCTCTTCCTTGCTTTCTTCTTTTGAAAGTTTGCGAGGTTCTTCTTCTTCCGTAAGACGTCCCAAAGTATCGAGAGTTTTACGAGCATCAGAGGCTAACTTATTACAGTGATCGCGCTGCAAACGGACAACACGGGACACATCATTTTTTAGCTCATCGTACATCTGACGCGATTGAGCAGCAGGGCCAGAAATAATTAAAGGGGTGCGGGCTTCGTCAATAAGAATCGAATCGACTTCATCAATAATCGCAAAGTAATACCCTCTTTGGCACTGCTCTTCAATCGAGTGTGCCATGGAGTTATCTCGAAGGTAGTCGAATCCGAACTCCGAAGCAGTTCCATAGACGATATCTGCTTGGTAAATCTCTTTCCGTTCATGAGGA
>JAGROF010000229.1 GCA_020440405.1 Chlamydiia bacterium | reverse complement strand
CCGTGACGTCGTCTACTTCCCGATGATGCGCCCCGAGGAATGAGGTCTCATCGTCAAACTTTCTTAAATTTAGTCAGTCTGATATACTGAATTTATATTAATTCAGGTGTTAATATGGCGTATATCCCTCAAAATCAATTGGAAAGACTTAAAACCCTTGTACAACCCGGAAAAGTCATTATTCTGTACGGTCCAAGGCGTGTTGGAAAGACGACATTGATTAAGAAATTTCTTGAATCAGAAAAGGAGCTTCTCTTTGTAACCGGAGAAGATCTTTTTGTTCAAAGGCATCTCTCAAGCTCCTCAATTGATCAGCTTGAAGCATTTATTGGCAAACACACTCTTCTTGTCATCGATGAAGCTCAGCATATCCCTGAAATCGGGCGGAATCTAAAACTTATTGTTGATCATCTTCCTCATATCCGTGTCATTGCAACTGGATCCTCAACATTCGATCTAGCAAAAGAAGTTGGTGAACCACTGACCGGTCGAAAGTACACGCTAAAGCTCTATCCCCTTTCCCAAATCGAATTAAACCAAGTTGAAAATGTTGCAAAGCGAGAGGCTCAATTAGAATCCCGCTTAATCTATGGCTCTTACCCTGAAGTTGTGACTCTCAAGGGAAGCGATACCAAAAAAGAATATCTCCAAGAGCTCGTTTCTTCTTATCTCCTGAAAGACATCTTAGCCTTCGAAGGGGTGAAAAAGTCAAAAAAAACTCACAGACCTCCTTATCCTTCTCGCTCTACAAGTAGGAAAAGAAGTCTCTCATAGTGAACTGGCTTCCAAACTAGGTATCAATAAGCTGACGGTTGAGCGGTATCTCGACCTCCTTGAGCAAGTCTTTGTTTTGATCAACCTCAGAGGGTTTAGCCGCAACCTGCGTAAAGAAGTGACACGCACATCGAAATACTATTTCTGTGACAATGGGATCCGGAATGCTCTCATCAATAACTTCAACCCTTTAAATCGCCGCGATGACTTAGGAGCCCTTTGGAAAAATTATCTTGTGATGGAGCGTTTGAAAAAACAAGAATACAATCCGCTTATGGAGCAACAACTATTTCTGGCGCACCTATGACCAACATGAAATTGACTGGGTTGAAGAAAGAGAAGGCTCTCTCTTTGGGTATGAGTTCAAGTGGAACCATACAAAAGCAAAGCTTCCCAAGCTCTGGCTAAAAACCTATCCTGATGCCTTATTCGAATGCATTAACCAAAATAACTATATTCAGTTTATCGTTTGACGAAGGATCCATTCGGGCTATCTTCTATTTGATACCCTTGAGCGTGGATGAAGTCTCGCTGTTTGTCAGCTTCGGCCCAATCTTTCGCGGCGCGTGCCGTTTGCCGCTTTTCAAAGGCTTCTTGGATCTCTGGAGGGATGGTGAGGCTTTCTTCCTGAAGGGGAAGAACGGCGAGAATCGTATCGAGCTCTTCTAAAAACGTCAAAACAGATGCTGCCTCTACTGCAGTAACTTTAGACACATCAATTAGAGCATTGATCGGTTTCATCATATCGAAGAGGGCCGCTAAGGCCAGTGAGATATTTAGATCATCGCTCAGAGCCGTGCGAAACTTTTGACGTGCTTTTTCAATATAAGGTGAGAGGGAGTCTCCTGAAGGAGCCTGAGCAGAGCGGAGGCGTCGGATAAAGTCTCGGAGACGATTGAGAGTCTGGCGCGCAGCATCTAGTCCTTCAAGGGTAAAGTTGAGTTGGGTGCGGTAGTGGGTGGAAAGAAGAAGGTAACGCACTTCAGCGCCGGTATACCCTTTGTCTAAGAGATCTCGCAGGGTATAGAAGTTTCCTAAGCTTTTTGACATCTTTTTCCCATTGACGATGAGATGCTCGGCATGGATCCAGTGACGCACAAAATGTTTTCCCGTGCATCCTTCAGACTGCGCAATTTCATTTTCATGATGCGG
>JAGROF010000228.1 GCA_020440405.1 Chlamydiia bacterium | reverse complement strand
CGTCCGCTTGCATCTGAGATGAAAGCTAGGAGATCCCCCTTAGGAGAAAGGGTAGGAAGGAGCTGATTCCCACGGAGGGAGAGGAAGGGCTCACCTCTTTGTGCATTTAGAGGGGCAATGTAAAGTTTTGGCTGCCCTTTCTTATAGTTCACATACAGAAATTTCCCCCGTGTGTAATCTCCTTCATAGGGAAGAAATACGGGGCTAATACAGTAGCTGTGTTCCCCTGTTATCTGCCGTTTATTTTCTCCGTCGTAGTCGGCTCCCCAGATCTCTGAGCGCCACTCATACCCTTGTGGGGTTTTTTCAGGGAACTGAATCGCAAAGAGGATCTGAGATGAAGCAATGCCCCGTTTCCCTGTGATGATTTGTGCTAAGTCGTCGTGGAATTTGTGGAGGACGCGTCGGTCGGAAGAAAGGGTGCCACAAAGGGCATAGGGACCAAGGGTTTTTGTTACCCCTCCCCGCTTGAGCTCAATCAAAGCAGAAAGGTTTTTCCCGATCAGCTCGAGGTCGATATGAAAATCTGACCCCTCTTGAGGCTCAACGCTGCAGCTCCCATTCTGATTGAGATCAAACTCCAGAATCTCTCTTAAAGTCTTGAGATAGTCCTCAGAAAAGGCAGAACCCTTTAAGGGGGAAATCGAGACGCTTGAGAGAAAGCTGCGTGTCGAGAGAGGAACAATAAGCTCCCGCTCTTCGTAAGCGCAAAGAAGGCTAAGAGGCATTACAAAAAGTAAGCGTAAAAGTATGTGCACTTTCGTTTTTTAGTTCCTCACTAAATGGGGGCAAACTCATCTGGGGAAGATTGAGTTCCAAATACCGCCGGTTTTTTTCTGACACTGCTTGAAGGATCCGCAATTTAAGGACCCGTCCCATGCAACTGACAGTTAACTCTAATTTTACCTCGCCTTGCTCTGGAAGTTCAAGAGCTTCTTTCAGAGCATGCGCAAGAGAGATAAAATAATCGGTTTCTTCTTTCTTGTCAGCATGATCGATTTGCAATGACTGAATTTTTTTAGGAAGGGGGAGGGTCGCAGAGGGAGGCGGAGGAGTTTCGATGTTAGAGAGAGTTTTTTTCAGGAGAGATTGTTTAGATGTGGAGGGAGAGGGGCGAGAGGGTGATGGAGAGGATTTGGTGACAGGGGCTTTGGGTTTCGGAGGAGGAGGGACATAGGTATGCACAAGAAGAGATTTTTTAGGAGAAGGAGGAGGAGCCTCTTCTCTAAAATTAAAAAAGAAAACGAAAAGGTGAATCCCAACAATGCTTCCAATAAGGAGGAGTTTTTGTTTACTCATGAGCCTACCCAGGTTTTAGGATCACGTCAATGGACTCAAAGCCTGCGGCTTCAATCGCATTTTTGACCGACTGATACGTTCCAAAGTAAGCGTTTCGGTCATGAAAAACTTGGGGGGAAAGGTGTTTTTGTGGCAGGCGCATCAAGGCTTGGCTGAGTTCTTCAACTGAGACCATGACCCCATTCAGCCAAATGGTGTTGTCTTCATAGACGTGAATTTTAATTGCACTGTTTTCTTGAAAAGAGGTCATATCAGCTTTTTTCTCTTCTCCTGCAGGAGCTAAGTGGATTCGATCGATTTCCACCAATGGAGCCACAAGGATAAACATGATGAGTACAACAAAAACAACATCAATGAGAGGGGTGAGATTGATCTCCTCTTCCTCTTCTTCAAATGATAGGTTCATGAGACATCCACTTTGCGGTATTGAAGTTCAACAGTTGAGAGAAGAAAATGACTAAACTCCACCATTTCTAATGTAAAATTCTTGCACAGGTTTTTTAAATAACTGTGAGCAATCAGAGCAGGAATTGCGATTAACAGTCCAAGAACAGTTGTGGTTAAAGCTGTTGAGAGCCCTCCAAGAATAACAGTATTTGAAGTGACAGAGTGACCTGCTTGCAGTTCTCCAAAGGAAACAAGAATCCCCCAAACCGTTCCCAAGAGCCCTAAAAAAGGCGCAAGGGTTTTAGTTGTGGAAAGAATGAAAAGATTCTTTTCAATGCGTCCTCTCTGCTTTGTGATTAAGGTATGCAGGTGAGACTCTAGGAACTTAATATCTAGTCCTGAAAGATAGGTTTCTTCCCCTTGATAATGGAAGTGGTTTTTGTCTAATACCATGAGAGCATGGTCTTTTAAGGTGTTATATAAAATGCTAAAAGGGTTTTTTGAGTGAGAGTTTAAGTTCAAAATGCGATCTTTGTGCATTTCGGCCATTTTCTTAAAACGGCGTGCGCTCAGCCGCAGGTTTTTAAGCATCCAAAATTTTTGGAGGATAAATACCCACGATCCACAAGAAAGAACAAATAACGCAAAAAAGATCAGTTTCCCAAAAAAATCAGCAGCGGCAAAAGCTTGAAAAAAGTTTCCCATGAGGACTCCGAATGTTGAGAGACAGTCTCTAAGACTATTGATACGTGAGAAAAAGCTATTTGTCAAGGAAACGAAGAGGGAGTATAATAGGTATTATGTTTACTGATTCGCATGCACACCTAACCTGTGATCCTGTTTATCCCGAGCTTGAGGGAATCTTAAAAAGGGCTCAAGAGCATCAAGTGGATACCGTGATCAATATTTGTACCGATAAGATTTCTCTCCAGCGAGGGCTAGACCTTGCAGAGCGGTGCAAATGGATCCACAACGTAGGGGCGACAACTCCCCACGATGTGGAGAAGGAGGGAGGTCTCTACTTTCCTCTTTTTGAAAAAGCGGCGCGCATGGGGCAATTGGTTGCTGTGGGGGAAACAGGTTTGGATTATCATTATGAACATTCTCCACGAAAATTGCAGCAAACCTTTCTCTCCCGTTACTTCCAGCTTGCTGTAGAATGCCGACTTCCTGTTGTCATTCATTGTCGTGAAGCTTTTGACGATCTCTTTGCTATTGCGCAAAATGATTTTCCTAAAGGAAAAGTCCTGCTGCATTGTTTTACAGGGACTTTGGAAGAAGCTATTTTAGCTCTTGAACGGGGATGGATGATTTCAATGAGTGGGATCATCACCTTTAAGCGCTCAGAGGCCCTTCGAGCTGTTGTTAAAGAAGTCCCTCTCAACCATCTTCTCATTGAAACCGACACTCCTTATTTAGCTCCTCAGTCGAAACGGGGAAAAATGAATGAACCCAGTTATATTTCTGAAACGGCGCAATTAATTGCAGATATTAAAGGCATCCCTCTAGAGGAGATTGCAAAAATAACGAAGGAAAACGCTCAAAGCTTTTTCAATTTGGGGTAAGAGTTTTAAGATGAGCATCTGAAGCGATCATATACACGGTCAGATTGACAAAGATGTTGTATCGCTCTCTGAAACTGCAATTGAAAAGATAGTTGGCAAGTGGTTTTGCATAGATAAAAACTTGGAGGCAAAACCCTCCATACAGATACCACCCAAAATCTTTAAGGGCTTTTTCGTCTCGCCCAGAAAGCTGTTCACTTTTAATCTGAAAAAAAATGTGGTTGACCACGGGAACAAGAGAAATCACTTTGACAGCGTGATCATCAGGATTTAGGCAGTGGCAGTACTGCAAACTTGCATCAATCGGATCGAACATGAGAAACATTTTACACGAAGACAGAATTTTTTTCTTTTTCTAATTTACTTTGATCGGTTTAATGGCAAAAAAAGGACCATCGATGTCAACAACAGCACTTCCATTACACCGTGCATATGTGTGGAGACGCCTTCATTCGTTGATGGGGCTGTGGATCGTCTTGTTTCTCATAGAACACCTTCTCACCAATTCACAAGCTGCTCTGCTTATTGGAGCAAATGGAGAAGGGTTTATTCGTGCCGTCAATTTTATTAAAAACCTTCCCTATCTTCCCGTTATCGAAATTGTTCTTTTGGGCGTTCCCATTTTAATGCATATGGCGTGGGGATTCCGCGTGCTGCTTACCTCTAAAATGAATGCCTCTTCATCGGATGGAACACGTCCTGCAATGAAACAGTATTCCCGAAATCATGCCTATTCCTGGCAGCGGATTACCTCTTATCTGCTGGTGATCGGCATCATTGCGCATGTGGGCTATATGCGTTTTTATATGTATCCGACAGAGGTTGAGCTGGGGAAAAAAAGTGCCTACTTTGTTCGGATTTCGATGGATCCAGGGCTTTACACAGTGAGCGATCGACTAGGAGTTAAACTTTACGATCAGTCGGCAATCGAGCACTATAAAGCCTTTGTGCACCATCAAGAAGCTCATATGCAAGGAGTGGTACGGGAAGGAGAAAAAATCCAAGAAAGTCCTCCTCCCTATCATTACGAAGAAAATGTCGCAGCGCTGATGAGTCGTTATCAAACGCTTGAAGATCAAGAGGCGTATCTCCAAGGATTACAGGCACGCTTGATTAAAAAAGATCAAGTCATTGCAGAAGCTTCTAACTTTGGAACCGCGACCTTGCTTGTGGTCCGCGACTCCTTTAAAAGTCCGATCAAGTGTATCCTCTATACCCTGTTTGTCCTTGCGGCGGTGTATCACGGCTTCAATGGTCTTTGGACATTTTTAATCACTTGGGGGATTGTGCTGAAGATGCGCTCTCAATCGCGAGCTGTCAATTGGTGTTATGGGTTGATGGTGATTTTATGTCTCTTAGGTCTCGCGTCGGTTTGGGGAACTTACTACATCAATTTGAAGGTTTAGGCCATGAAGCAAAAAGAGGTGATTGTTGTCGGAGGGGGACTAGCGGGGCTGGCGGCTGCCATGCGTCTTGCGGAAAATGGCTGCCATGTGAAAATTGTCTCTGTTACCCAGGTAAAGCGCTCCCATTCGGTGTGTGCCCAAGGGGGAATCAATGCAGCCGTTAACATTAAGGGAGAAGACGACTCTCCTCTTATCCATACCTATGACACGATTAAAGGAGGAGACTTCCTCTGTCAACAAGCTCCGATCCTAGAAATGTGTTTGACAGCGCCTCTTATCATTCAGATGATGGACCGTTTTGGATGCACATTTAACCGCACTCCAGAAGGGAATATCAATTTCCGTCGGTTTGGGGGAACCCTTTACAACCGCACAGCGTTTTGTAGTGCCTCCACAGGGCAACAGCTTTTATACTCTCTTGATGAACAAGTGCGTCGCTACGAGGTGAAGGGGCAAGTTGAAAAGTTTGAACATCATGAATTCCTTCGGTTAGTGCAAGATGAAAAGGGCATAGCGCGGGGCATCATCATGATGGACCTTTTCAATCTAAAGCTCGATGTGCTCAAGGCCGATGCTGTGATCGTTGCAACAGGAGGACCGGGACTGATCTTCAAAAGATCCACTAACTCCACGTTTTGTACCGGTGCAGCAAATGGACGGCTTTACATGCAAGGGATGAAGTATGCCAATGGAGAATTCATTCAAATCCACCCGACTGCAATTCCTGGAAGTGATAAGCTCCGCCTGATGTCGGAATCGATTCGAGGAGAAGGAGGCAGGGTGTGGGTTTATGGAGATGCTTCGAAGTCGATCGAAACCCCAGAGGGGAAAACGATCCCTTGTGGAGAAACTGGAAAGCCATGGTATTTCTTAGAAGAACTCTATCCTGCTTTTGGAAACTTAGTTCCTCGAGATATCGCAGCCCGCGAGATCCTGCGGATTTTTGAGCTTGGCTTAGGGATAAATGGAAGAGAGGAAGTGTACCTTGATGTGACTCACCTTCCTGAAGAGATTGTTCATAAGCTTGAATCGGTTTTACATATTTATCAACGCTTTACAGGAGAAGATCCTCGCAAGGTTCCCATGCGGATTGCTCCAGCGGTTCACTATTCCATGGGAGGAGCCTGGGTCGATTGGCCAGCAGCCGATGCCCCTGATCGCAAAGAGCGCTTCCGACAGATGAGTAATTTGACCGGATGTTTTGTCGCTGGAGAAGCAGATTACCAGTACCATGGAGCAAACCGTTTAGGAGCAAACTCTCTCCTTTCGTGCATCTTTGGAGGGCTGGTATGTGGCGTCGAAGTCCCTCGTTACTTGGAAACATTAGACTGCACATATCAAGATGTTGGTGAAGCGCCGTTCAAAGAGGCTTTAGAAAAAGAGGAAGCCTTTAAACAAGAGTTGCTGCACCGCAAGGGAAGCGAAAATGTTCATGCTCTGCATGAAGAACTCGCATGTTTGATGGTTCGGCATGTGACTGTAAAGCGGAATAACAAAGATCTCAAAGAGACCCTTGAAAAGATTAAAGAGATCCGAGAGCGATACAAAAACATTTCCTTAGATGACAAGGGATCCAGCCTAAACCAAACCTATATCTTTGCGAATCAGTTCTGTTCGATGCTAGAGCTTGCTCTCATTATCACCAAAGGGGCTTTATTGCGCGATGAGTTCCGTGGCTCCCATTTTAAACCAGAGTTTCCCAAGAGAGATGATAAAAATTGGTTAAAGACCACCATTGCAACCTACAATCCTCAGAGCGATGAGCCCGAAATTTCTTACGAACCCATTGACACCCCTTACTTAAAACCGATACAAAGAGATTATTCGAAGGCAAAGCGGATTAAGCCGAAATTAGAAAACATTCCACCAAACATTGAACTGCCGATATAGCATGTCAGACACATTTATTCTTAAGATCTATCGAGGAGAGACGGGGAAGCAATACTGGGAAGAGTTTGAGGTCGAGCTTAAGCCCTATATCAATGTGATTTCAGCTTTAATGGAGATTCAAAAACATCCCGTGAACCGTAAGGGAGAGCGGGTGACGCCTGTCAATTGGGAGCAGGGGTGTTTGGAAGAGGTTTGCGGATCATGTTCGATGCTAATCAATGGACGTCCTCGCCAAGCTTGCACGGCGATTGTGGAGCCGATTTTAAAAAAAACGGGAAGTCGTATCATCACTTTGGCACCCTTTTCGAAGTTTCCTTTAGTCCGCGATCTGGTCGTCAATCGTGCCCAGATGTTTGAAAACTTGAAGAAGACGAAAGGGTGGATTTCAGCAGACGGCTCATTTATTAAGGGATTTGGCCCGAAAATCGATCAAGAAACGCAGGAAACCATGTATGTGCTTTCTACGTGTATGACTTGTGGGTGCTGCTCAGAAGCCTGCCCTCAGGTAAATTCCCGTTCGAAATTTGTGGGTCCCGCCCCGATCTCTCAGGTGCGGCTTTTTAATCTCAATCCGACGGGGAAAATGGAAGAAGGAACGCGCCTCCATACATTGATGGAGGAAGGGGGGATTAGCGAGTGTGGGAATGCTCAAAACTGTGTCCAGGTTTGTCCTAAAGAAATTCCTTTAACCGAGTCTATCGCTGTCATTGGGAGAGAGACCTCTGTGCAAGCCCTCAAAGACGTCTTTAAGTAGCTTTCTGTTAATGAATTAAAACTTCTTTGG
>JAGROF010000227.1 GCA_020440405.1 Chlamydiia bacterium | reverse complement strand
GCCCTTCCCCTTGAAACTTTTTTCGTATGTTTTCTTCGTTGGTCAAAGTCTCAAGGGTGGTTCCTGATTTGGAAACGATGACCACTAAGGTTTTGCTAAGATTCACCTTCTTGAGCACATTGGCCGCATCATCGGGATCAACATTGGAAATAAAGTGAACTCTCCTTCCCGGTTTATTAAAGGCTTCTAAAGCAAGATACATCGCTTTTGGTCCAAGTTCTGACCCTCCGATCCCTACTTGAATCATATCGGTGTATTCCTCTTTTCCAATCCCATCGAGGAATTCCTTAAGCTTTTCCATCTCTGCATAAGCAAGGGCTGCGGCTTGCCGCGCCTGCTCCCCTTCGGCTTGCCGATCAAAAAAGTCGCGCATGGCTGTGTGAAGAACCATCCGATTTTCGCTTTCAAACCCTTCGATTTTATTGATCACTTCCCCATTCTGCATCGCAACCATTTTCTCATGGACTTGCGCTTCTTTTGCAAGCTCAAAAAGGGATTCTAGAATCTTTTCATTGACCCGTTCTGTTCCATAGAAGAGTTTGAGATCAAGGGCTTCTGCCATCATCTCCCCCATCCGCTTGGGACAAAGGCACCCACTTTTTGATAGATCTACAGGCTTTTCAGCAAGTTTGCGTAAGTTCTCTACTGAAGAATACTCATTAAAAGCTGACATCTTATTTCCAAAAGGTATGTGTAAATAATTTACTCATACCTCAAACAAGACTATCTATGCAAGATCATTGCATGATCGGAAAGCGCCTCAGCAATCTTTTCAGAATCATGCATAGGGACAACCTCAGTTTTTCCCTTCAATTGATTCATAAAAAGAAAGGGAACTGAAGTGGGTTTTCCCTCTTCCGTTCCATGATAATGGATAAAAGGAGCTGCTGTGATGGTAGGGTAGCCCCCAGGAATCATAGAAACAAATCCTGCGTCAGTTAAGAGATAACAGTCCTCAGAACTCATCTCTCCCATGAGAACCACTTCCTTGTCTCCATATTCCTTTGTTAAGATCTCACTCCAATTCTTTGGTGTGGGATTATAGGTACAAACATATGTCCGCTCTTTTGTCTCCATGATAAAATACCCCCGCTCCATCAGCCATCCTTGTTCTCGGAAGGGAATATATTCTGGAGGACGGATGAGTTCCCCTCGGAAGGCTATGAAAAACGACGCATCTTCTCCCACCATTTTTTCTCCCATTCCAGAAAAGAAAAAGTGATACCGATCATAGAGATCTTTTATCAGCGAAGGGGCAGTAAAACGATTCACCTCTGGAAGGAAAAGCACATCGGGATTGTTGTCTCGAATCGTGTCGACAAGACGGTCATAGCGCTCACTTCCAAGCTCCACACCTGCAGCTTTCTGAGGAGCAATTCCTGTTAACATGCGCGGATTAAGAAGACAGGTCTTGGGGTGAAGGCTCGTTTCCCCTTTAAAATCTCCACACTTCGTACGGTATAAAGAGCTATGTGCAAGATTCCCCACTGTCGTTGCCAAGGCGGCTACAGTCGCAAACGGAAGGGTTGCCATCCATGTGGGAAAGCAGATAGCTAAGCGCGCCACACGTCGCGCCAATTCTTGGATCATTAAATGGGTCTGCGCATATTCCCCTGAATGGAAAGGGGCAAAGGTGAGCTCAACCGATTGACGTTGAAAGGAATTAAAGTGAATCACTTGTGTGGCAAGACTTGTGATCGCCTCACTGACCCAGTCCTTGATCCTTATTTCTCCGTCAAAAAGAGGGAGACTTTCTGTTGTTTCCCCGCTTGTTGCTTCTACAGACATTCCTTCTCCAATATATTATAAATGATCAGGAAAAGATTCTGCCTGATTTAATTAATAACAGCAAGTGCGATTTTTATTCTATACACATCGTGTTTCAAAAGTTG
>JAGROF010000226.1 GCA_020440405.1 Chlamydiia bacterium | reverse complement strand
TGAAAAGGAAAAAGATGCCAAAAAGGGAGGAATAAAAAAATATCTTTGGGGCTGGATAGGGTCATAAAATTTTTCCTTTAAATTAATTATAATTATAGGTTTAAATAACAATAAAAACAAGTGATAATGAGAGTTATTTTAGGATCTCAATCTCCAAGACGATAGGAGATTTTTCAATTTTTGAAGTTATTTGGGTATATGGTGGCTTCTTCTCCCTTTGATGAGCGGTCGGTTCCTTATCAAGGGGATCCCAAAGCCTATGTGCAGGAAATCGCGGAAAAAAGGGATTGAAGGGTGTTTCTATAATGTGATAGGGTTGCCAGTAAATACCCTACGCAAGTTGCTTGCAAAGTTTGAGATCGATTTATGGGACGCCTTCTCCTCTTAGCTTTGACTTTTTGCCTTCCACTTTGTTCTGGCATTTCTAAGAATCAAGTTTTGTACTTGATGCAGGCGGGAGAGATTGAGCGGGGCATTCATCTGTACCAAGATTGGGCCAAGGAAAACGAGCGGCATGACTTTGGTATTCTTGAGCAGATGGGACACATTTTGCTTAGGCAGGGAGCCACAAGTCATGATGAGGAAACCCTCCTTCTCAGTATGTACGGCCTTGGAATTGCCGGCTCAACAGAAGGGATGGAGCTCTATGAAATGGGGATGAATAGTCAAAATCCCCTCACCCAAATGGCAACGATTCAATTCCTCAGCCGCCTTCAGGAAGATGAGGTCGAGGATGTCCTTTTCAAAGCGTTTTCCTCTCCTTTTTTGCTTATTCGGATGGAAGCGGCGTATGCTCTAGCACAGCGGCGCTCCGAGCGGGTAACGGGAATGATCGATTCGCTAATGCAAAAGCTGCCTCCTTTTTTTCATGTCTATTTCCCCGAACTTTTTGCCATGATTGGAACGCCGGATGCAATGGGAGTCCTCAAGCGGATGGTGGGACACACCCATTTAACGGTGCGTCTTTCTTCAATCCTATCGGCTGCACGGTTTGGTCGGGATGATTTTTTAGCAGAAATCCGCGCGGGAGCAACACATTCCGATCCTGCAGAACAAGAAACGTGCGCGGCAGCCTTGGGGTACTTAAAGGATTCTCATTCGATTGCTCTTTTAAAGAAGCTCTCTCAGTCAGATAATCCGAATGTCAAGCTTGTCGCCTGCCAATCTCTTTCTCATTTGGGAGAGATCTCGTACCGCGAGCCGATCTTAGAGTATGCCTTTCACAAAAATCCCCTCGCCATTCCGATGCTTCTTGAGGTTCCCAATACCGAGCCACTTCTAGAAACCCTCCTTTCTGATTACAACTTTCAGATCCGTGTGAATGCAGCTCTTGTCCTATTAAAAAAGCGAAACCCGAAGTGCGTACCCACTCTCCTGCAAATGCTCATTAAAGACGAAAAGGATCTAGGGTTTCAGCCGATTTACTCTTTGGGGCATGCAATGATGGCATGGAAAGTGATTCCGTCTGCCACGCAATATGCCAAAAAAACGCAGCAAGACATTCCTGGCATTACGCTAGCCCTTAGGGAGATGATTTTGCAAGATGCCCTGGAGCTTCCCGAAGAGGAGTTTCTAAGGATCGCTCGAGAGGTTTTTAAGCGGAAAGAAAATATGCTCGTCCCCCTTTTGATTCACCTTCTTGAAAATTTAGGGACAGAAGGAGCGATTCAGCTGCTGCAAGAAGAGTCCCTCCATGCGGGGGCTCCTTTTATTCGGAGCTATTGCCACCTAGCCCTGTACCGCATGCGCGTTGAAGGACCTCATAAAGATTATGTCTACCGCCACTTGAAGGAAGAGCGCAACCACGAAATCTTCCAATTCCGAGAGATGCTCTCTTGGACTGACCGCAAAGAAACCGCCGGCTCGTTTCTTCTCACTCCAGAGGAAAACTCTCGTCTCATTATTGAAGGTTATCAAACCCTTGTCGAAAGTCATGAAATGGAGGGGATCGATATCCTCCTCTCTGCCCTACGCCTCGGACATGAAAAAAACCGCTTTCTCCTTGCTGGACTCTTGCTCAAAGCGATCCAATAACCTATACTTACTCCTTTTAATGATTGGATCGGTCCATGCGCCCCGTCTTGCTTTTCGTTTTCCTTTTGAGTCTTTCCCTGTTTGGTGCGCAGGAATTCACCGTCAATTTAAAGAACCCTGAATATCAAAATGGGGTGGTTTCAACCCATGAAGGGGGGGTGATCTCTTCTCCTGATCTCCGCGTACAAGCACGACACATCATCTATACCAACCGCATGGAAAAAGGAGAGCCGACCCACCGCGTTGTGGCAGAGGGAGACCTGATGCTTGAAAGTGGGGGGCATACCTATGTAGGACGTCGGTTAGAGTATGACTTCATCACAAAAACAGGGGTCGTCTATGAAGGGGTAACAGCGATCGATTTGTGGTTTTTAGGAGGAGAAAAGATCCGCCTCAACGCGGACCGAAGCTTTTACCTTTATAATGCTTTTGTCACCACGAGCGAAAGTAAAAATGCAGACTGGAAAATCCACTCTCGTGAGGTGGAAATCACCCAAAAGAGCTACCTTGCAACCAAAAATGTGACCTTTCGCTTTTTTGAAACGCCGATTTTTTACCTTCCCTCTTTCAAAAGCAACCTGAAATCGCTAGCGGAATCCCCTGTGCGCTACAAAGTTGACTGGGATAAGGGACTCTGGCCAAAGGTAAGCATGCGCTATCGGGTCTATTCTTGGGAGCAACTTGACCTGTTCCTTCGCCTCAATATTCGCCCTTCTAAGGGAGTGGGAGGGGCTTTAGAATCTGACTACCGCTCCTTAGACAAACGGACGAAGTTCCGCACCCGTAGCTACCTCGACCATGATGCCTTTTACCGAGACACGAACCCTGACAAGGCGCGCACGCATTACAGGTTGCAGGGGGTTTACACAGCAAAAAGTGAAGACGAAAAATCCCACCTTTTTGCTACCTATGATTGGCTCAGTGATAAAAATATGCAAACCGATTTTGGAAGCGAGGATTTTGAACTCCGCACCGCAAAACAAACGCGCCTTGAAATTCGCAATACCCAAGATTGGATGATTTTTGGAATCGATGGAAAATTTCGGATCAATGGATTCCAAGGGATGAAGCAGGAGCTTCCTGAGGCGTTTTGGACCCCTAAAGCCATCAACCTTGGGGAAACAGGCATCATTTCAGAAAACCGGATGCAAGTTGCCTATCTCGACTATGTCTCTGCCAAGGACATTGAGCCCGCTGTACCCGATTTTAATGCAGCACGCTTGTCGACACAAAATACTCTCTATCGTCCTCTATCTTATCGAGGATGGACCCTGACTCCTTTGATCGGAATAGACGGGGTCTTTTATGGAGACAGCCAGCGGGATAAACCAGCGGCTGTGGGGGTCTTATTCTACCAGCTCCTTTTTGATCTCACTCTCAAGCGGCACTACCCCACGTTGCGCCATGTCTTGCAGCCCTATATCCATTATGAGGGAATAACCCATCCGACCATCTCTCCGAATACTCCTTATATCTTCAGCATCGAGGATGGATTCAATCGCCTCAATGTGATTAAATCGGGAGTGCGCAATCTTTTCTATGTGAAAAACTCTCCCCTCTTTGAACCCAATGTGGTTGCTGACCTTTTCATTTTTAGTTTTTACGGAGATCGAACTTTTGCTAAGACCATTCCTAAGGTCCAAGGAAACTTTATCTGGAATTTTCCCTCTTGGAAGCTCACAAGCCGCGTGCGGTGGAACATCGAGGAGCAGGTTTTAGACTTCGCCAACATTGGACTGGCCTGGACGATTAACGAGAATTTTGCCTTTAAAACCGAGTTTCGCCACCGCAGCCGCTTCGATTGGCGAAAATGTGATCCCGATAATTTTATTATGGAGGTCACGCGGGACATTAGCGATCTTGTTCACTCTCCTCTTTCAGATGGGCGCAATACCCTCCTGTCACGCCTTCAGATTAAGATCGCTCCTCAATGGATCGCCCGCCTGGAATCCCATATTGGATGGGGACGCGGAGGAGAACCGAATTACAACGAAGCAAAGTTTGATCTGATCACAATGATTAGCACGAGTTGGCGCCTACGTTTGACCTTTATCCACTCCCCAGCACCTCATAAGAAAAACGACCGCTTTACCTTCGGCCTTTCCCTAGTTAAAAAGTAATGTAACCCGATGAAATTTTTTAAATAAAAAAAACCACGGAGGACACAGAGATCACAGAGAAAAAAGGACATCTCTGTGTCCTCTGTGCTCTCGGTGGTTCAAAAATAT
>JAGROF010000225.1 GCA_020440405.1 Chlamydiia bacterium | reverse complement strand
TGATCTCTGTGTCCTCTGTGGTTTTATTTAACATGAGCAGCACTATCTAAATTAGGATAAGCTTCACATCAGGTGGCGCACAAGCTCTTCCCAATCTCTCCGATCAAAATACTTCATAATCGATGCCTCTGAAACTCCCACTTGTTGAGCAAAGCCTGGAATATAGGGCCGGAGATTTCCTTCTAAATCTTCATTTGTCATCCGTTGGCCAAATCCAATCCGCTTCCCATGCCCTCCAAAAAAGCTCTTTCTCTTCACAAAGTCATTTAAGATATTGGGAAGCTGTTTCTTAAGCGAAGGAGTGGCAAGCACATACCCAATAAACCGAAGCGGATGGACAGGAAATATTTTATCCCCAATCTTCTCCATCTTACTTTTCTTCTTTAAAAGGCCAAACCACCCTAACTCTCCTAAGTCCGTGATCATTTCCGAAATGAGCTTTTGGTCCTCATGCGTCAGTCTTAGTTGATAAAACTGTTGCGGAGAAGCCTGTGTAACCATTTGGTAAGGAAAAACCTGCTGTAGCATCCCCCACTGGATTTCTTCTGCTAATGCTTTTTCATCAAGGTCTTGACCCAACGATGAAATAAATTTTTCCTTCGCCTCTTCAAACTGCTTTTCAGACATTCCATTGTACATAACATGCTCAAGTGCCTTACTTAATGATAAGGCATAAGGATGTACAATCTCTTCAGGACCCGTTACTCGAGCACGTCCCCCCAATTCATAAGCCACAGAGCAACGAGAGTCACAGAGGGTTTCTGTCGCAGAAAAAAGAAGAAAATTTTGAATTAAGTTTAAATCTCTATCCATTTGAAGGTCAGTTGATAGCTGCAAATCCATTTCCACTTCATCGCTATGCAAGCTTCCCCCTAAAGCTCCCAGGACCAAGATCAGATGAGTCAGTAACCCTTTCATAATGAGTCTCCTTAGTACACAATTCAGAGGCTAAATCATGACGTAAAATTAAATTTAAAGCAATCCTTTGTTTTGAAATCAAAAAATTATTTGAAAAATATTTTGAAATCACACATGTATGAAATTGAGAGATTAGTATTGATTTAACTTGGTCTTATTGAGGAGAAAAAGATGAAAAATGTTCCTAAGTCTCAAAAACATAAGCTTTGCCCAAAGTGCTTAGCACTTGCTTTCGGCATCGTTTGGGGTATTGCAATTCTTATCACTGGATGGATTGCAATGACTGGGTGGGGAGACAACTTTGTAAGTGTCATGTCTTCACTCTACACAGGTTACGATGCGACTTTTGTTGGCGGAATCGTTGGCGGAATTTGGGGCTTCTTTGTCGGCGCCATTCTTGGGTGGGCTATTGGATGCGTTCATAATAAAATCATGAGCCGCTAAGCTATGATAGGGTGAGGCTTCCGCCTCACCCTCTTTTGATGAGTTTCTCAAGAGTCTCGAATTTTTCTTCGAGATACCGTAGTCTATTTTCTAACCTTTTTAGGTTCTTTTCAATTCGGCTGCGTTCGGTATTTAAATACCCATCTAAAACTGTAGAATGGTCAACTTTTTCCTCTAAAAGCTCTGCAACAGAAATCTCCCCATGCGTATACCTCTCGATTCTAAGAGCAAGCTCTAACGAAGGTTTTCTCTCCTTCCTTAAAAGCTGATAGAGATAGGAAACAGAGATTTTCAAATCTGCAGCAAACTTCTTAACAGGCAGGTCGTGTTTAAATAAGTAAGCTTTCATTATCTTCCTCTTATCCAAAAAAGGTTAGCTATAATATTTTTTTATTAAATGTGTAATTATCACGCTTTTGCGTAATCAGGATAAGTGCAATTTATGCATAATCATTCTCATTATCGAGACGAGCCAGCTCCTCGTCTTCAATGTCTGTCTCAATGAGTTCAATAGGAAGCCCTTCATCTTCAATCACAACAACCCGGAATCCTTTAAGCGGCTCCCAAGGACCAAGAATGACTTTTTTTTCTAAGATTTCTTCCTCAAGATTTTCTACACGAAAGGCCAAATGAGGGAGAGTTTGAAGAATTTCTGGCAGCTCGCACTCTTTAGGAAAGCGCAGCCACTGCACCCGATAAGCATTGGCTCCAAACGGGGTGGAATAGAATTTATACTTAGGGTGGTAAGACTCTCCTTCCTTCTTCTCTTGTGTTGGGATCCCTAAATGATGAAAATTCCACTTTCGCATCTTTTACTAATGGCAAAAATGTGGTTTTGATACAAGATAGGACTATGCTTTATCCACTGCTTTTCACACCTGTTTACAAGGATTATATTTGGGGAGGACGGCGTATTCTTGAGCGCTTTGGGCGCAAGGGCCCTTCTGGGAAGGTCGCCGAATCCTGGGAGATCTCAGATCGTGAAGAGGGGATGAGTGTCGTAGAAAATGGCCCCTTAAAGGGAAAAACATTGCATGCTCTCTTCCTAGAAAACAAAGAAGCGCTCATGGGGAAGGATGTTCATTACCAGCGGTTCCCTCTCCTTCTCAAGCTGATTGATGCTCAAGATAATTTAAGTGTTCAAGTACATCCAAGTACAGGGGGTGAGGCCAAGACCGAGTCGTGGCTCATTCTCGACACAGAAAAAGACGCCTTGGTCTATGCAGGACTTAAAGGACATTTCCCTAGAGAAGAGATCGATGCCAAGCTACCGACCAAAGAGATCCTATCTCTCATGCGGACTCTTCCCGTTGAAAGAGAGGAAATGATCTCCATTCCAGGGGGCCGTCTTCATGCGATTGGATCAGGGATCCTCCTTTTTGAAATCCAACAATGTTCGAACACTACCTACCGCGTCTACG
>JAGROF010000224.1 GCA_020440405.1 Chlamydiia bacterium | reverse complement strand
AAAAACAAACAAAAATAAAACAAAACACACGGCTCATTAATTTGTTAAATACACATAAAGTAATTTAATTACAATCTAGTAGCTAAATATAAGAGAAAAATTGAAGTGACTACCATTTTGAGTCACGTTTTTCTGAATGTGATGGTGGAGGGGCACCCCCCAATCTACACGACCGGTAACATGATATTTATAGCGGTAGCGGAGCCCCAAACCACTGCTCAAAAGGTAAAGATAGCTGCGAGCTCCGGGAAGGGTATCGTGATTCACCCCAAACCCATAGTCAACAAAGATAAGAGCTTGAACCATCTCCACAGAACGAGGGGTTCCTCTCCTTGCAAAGAGGGGCATGGTGGGAGAGCGGATCTCTCCAGAAAGGAGGAAGGCATTATCGGTATTGATCACGCGTTCTTCATAGCCACGAACGGTATAAAGTCCTCCCAATCCAAATTGCTCACTGGAGAGAAGGTTTTGAGAAGCCACTTGAAACTCGGCTCTAAGGAGCGCTTCAAGTGACTTAGGAAGATGAAACAGTGGAGTAACGGCGGCGCGAAGATAAGTATAGCGACTCTTTGCTCCAGGACGGAGAGAGGAGTAGTCTTTGCTACTTTGGTGAGGAAAAATATCTCCTGGAGAAGCAAACCACTGCACTTCGAAAGAAGTATCTGCAATGGGATGTTCATAGGCACCAAAATAGCCGACAACCAATTGCGTCACCACAGCTTCATTCCCAAGAATAGGAATCGCATCAAAAACCAAGTTCACATTGGTTTGCTTATAGTCAACTCCTACCTTTAGCTCATGGGTGTAAGCCCTGGCAGGAGTCAGCGGAATAATATACCGCATACTTGCTTGCCAGGCATTTCCGGAACTGCTCATCTGACTAAAGGGCATGGTGGCATGAATTCCTGAATATCCTCCATAGAGATCTAAAAGATGCCTCCAAGGCAAGGGAACGATATATTCCCCGGTATGCGCATAGAAATTGCCCCATTTCGTGCTGACAGTATATTGATAAGACAAGCGCTGATCTAGATGAAAGAGATTGCCAAAGTTCACCCCCGCAAAAAAGCGCCCTTTGCCCGTCGCATCAAATCCTGTATTGTCTCCTCCCACATAAATCCTATAGGGAAATGCATCGTCTGAGATCAACTGAATGTCTGTAGTACCCTCCTCTTCTCCAGGATTCAATACCATGATAGTGTTGCGAAAGGGGTTCCGATTCAGCCAAATGAGGTCTTTTTCCAAGATGTTGGTATCGACAGGAGTTCCCTCTTTCTGATGGATCTCTCGTTGCAGCTGCTTTGTGGGAGTCCATTGATTCCCCGTAAATTCGATCTTTCCCACCTTTGCTTCAGTGACAACATACTGCAGCACCCCATCGCTAATCTTCTGCTCAGGCACCTTGACATGAACCAAAGGATGTCCACTTTTTTTATAAAACTCACGGATCGTTTTTTCTCCTGCAGCAATGGTGGCTTTGTTAATTGGCCTCCCCATAAGGTCTGAGAGCTGCCTCCGCAATGTGATGAGATTTCCAGGAAGCTTCACCCCCTGAAAATGGACCCCTTGAAACGTCTCGAATCCCTCTTCAATGAGATCGTGGGAGGAAGGAATAAGAACAATGCCTTGAAGATCAATGGAAGGCCCTCCCCCAAAAAGACAAATAGGCAAAAAGAAAACCGCTAACCAAAGTTTAGCGGCAAAACAGCATTTACTGATCATAGAGCCACTATCCCATGCCAAGTAATAAATGTAAAGTTCTAGAGGGTATCTTGCGTAAGACACTATCTAGCTATAAAATGGAGCTGATTAAAATCGTGCGGCCTGCAATAAGAGACGTCTCTTCAACAGACAGCTCAAAAGAACCGATACGCACAGCGTCTCCTAGATCAGGACGCCGTCCCAAAGAAAGCTCCATCAAATCCTCAAGCGTTTCCCCATCTTCCTTAATGGGCAGATCGATATGGAGCCACTTGTTGATATCCGCCACAAGGGTTCCTCCTGGAAAAGAGCGGTCGACAAGCACTTTCCTCTGCTCAGGGATATACTCTCCAAACGAAATCCAATCATCGCGATGGCCAAAAATTTCATCCACCACTGCATCAAGTGTGAGTGTCCCAATTGCCTCCCCTTTTTCATTCAAAACAATTGCTAAGCTTTGATTGTTTTGTCGAAATTCTTTCATAATCTCTAAGATTGAATTCGTGGCCGTAATAAACCACGGGGAGCGGCAATAGGCACGGAGAGGCGTTTCGTCACTATGACGCAAAAGATCGCGCGGATAAGCCACAGCCACGATGTTCTTGGGACTTTTATGATACACAGGAATAAAGGGAAACGGTTGACGGTCGAGAAGTTGTTTGAGATCCCCAACCGTCTGCTTGGAAGGAATACACTTCATCCCTTCTAAAGGCTCCATCAGTTCCTTGGCTTTTTTGTTTTTCAATGAAAAAATATTGATGAGGACCGGATCGAGCTCATCACTGAACGTATCATCGCGTTCCTCAATCGCTTTTTGCAGCTCTTCCCGTGTGAGATAGAGACCAGAACTCGTCTTCACCCCAAAAAGCATATTGATGAAGCGGCAAATCAGATCAAGAACAAAAATAAGGGGGCGCAAAATAAAAGAGGATAGATAGATTATCGGAATCCCCAGCATGCAGACATTTTCTGCATAGCGACGGGCAGCAAACATGGGAGACAGCTCAGCAAAGATTAAGACCACAAAGATCTGGGTGATTGGCGCCCAGTCGGGGCTTAAATCAAGGGATGTATAAAAACGGCGGGCACACTCTGACCCAAATTGCATGGCTCCATTGACTCCAATCAGAGTGGTTCCAAAAAGATGGGTCGGATTCTTGAGAAGTGCACTGAGCCATTTTGCGCGCCGATTACCCTGGCTAACATAGAACTGCAAGCGGACCCGATTAAAAGAGACAGATGCCATTTCAAGCATCGAATAGAACCCTTGAATGATTAAAGAAACGACCACGAGAATGAGAAAGTAAGACCATTTATCCATCTTTCTTCCTCTTTGCCGACTTTAAGCGCCGAATATAAATACGCCGGACACGATTCACATCTGATGCTAAAACGTGAAATAAAAAGCCATGCCGTTCTATTTTCGTGCCACTTTTAGGGATGTCGCCCAACACTTCCGTGAGCCACCCTCCAATCGTCGCCATATTGTTTGGACTTTCGAGGTGATAATCAAAAATCTCCTCAAATTCAATGAGTTCCAACTTTCCACTTGCAATAATAATATCGGAAGAGGCTTGGGTATAATGACTCTTTTCATCCCGTCTGTCGGCAATCTGCCCCACTACTGTCTCGACAAGATCTTCTAAGGTAATCAGCCCTGAAACCGATCCGTATTCATCAACAACCACGGC
>JAGROF010000223.1 GCA_020440405.1 Chlamydiia bacterium | reverse complement strand
CCATCATATGACAAAAGCTATTTATTATTAAGAGGTAAAAATTATTTTAATCAGATCGATTCTATGCGATTTCAGCCCACCAAATGGACTATTTCGAGCCCCACGACAAAGAGAGAGTAGGCAATCAAGAGAGAAAGGACCCCTTTGTTCTCTAGCCATGTGAGATCTGCTTTGAGCTTCCAGGTGTATTTTCCGACCCATAGGAGTCCAATGGGAAGAAGTCCATTGAGAAACGCTTCTCCAAACCCGCCGGCAACCCCTAGAGCCGTTGTAAAAATATCAGGCTTAAGGGTCGCTAAGATAAAAGGGGGAACAAAGGTTAAAAAGGTCAGCCCAATGCGCTTCCACCCGGTGCGCTGCATAATCTTGAGCCCATCCCCTAAGAAATCCACCATGGAAAATGAGACCCCTAGTGTGGAGGTCACAATCGCAAAAAAGGCAAAGAATCGGCCAATCCGCGCAAAATTCTCTTCTCCTGTAACCGCAGAAAATGCCGAGGTAATTGGTGTCCCTTTTTCAAAGGTCTCTAGAATCACATTTTGGGGAACAGCACCAATAATGAGCCATTGCCACACAATGTAGACAATCAAGGGGAGAAACGATCCCCAAAAGACAGCGAGCCGAAGCGCCCGTTTGTCCCGTTTCAAGTAGGTGCATAAAGAGGGAATCACATTGTGAAATCCAAAGGCACTAAACAGCACCGGCATCGCCATGACCATGGGAGACCATTTTGTCTCGATCAAGCGTTCCATTTTAACATCTCCACCCCCACTTCCAATCAAGGAAAACCAGGCGGCAATCATGGCAATGCTCATGATGATGTTAACCCGGTCAATCGATTTAGGACCAACCGCTACAACGCTGCCAAAAATACACCCAAAGAGGGCAAACATTTGCCACCCGCTCACGTTCCATCCCAAGGCAGAAAATGCATCGGCCAAAAGGGGGCTCCCCGCAGCAAAATAGGCAATCATGAGGCAATAGTAGAGAAAAATAAACATTCCCCCAGACATGAGACGCCCCCCTTTTCCAAAAAAACGTCCCGCAATGGAGAGGACATTGCTCCCATCGGGCATCCATAGCGTCACTTCTAAAAAGAGAAGTCCTGTGCAGTACATAAAAAACCACACAATGGTGGTGACCACAATCCCAGGAAGAAAGCCTGCTTCCCCTGTGACAAGGGGAATCCCTAACATTCCCGCCCCAATCATTGTCCCAGCGATGAGAAAGGTGCCGCTGATCACCTTAAGACCATTTGTTTTCATAAAATCCTTCCTATTGATGAATACAAGAAACCGATTACCTTAAATGGCAATGGTGAACGGAAGGATGGTAAGAATCATAAAAGAAATTCATCATGCTTTTATGTTAAAAGATGGGGAAGCCCTAAGTCAAGAGAATTTACGGTTACAATCTCAGCCCCTGCTTGCTGCATTTCTTTAAGAGCATCCTTTTTATCAAACACAGCGCGACACGCATCCGCAATCACAATAACTTCATACCCTAGCTCAAGGGCATCTAAAGCAGAGTATTTGACGCAAAAGTCCGTAGTAAGCCCCGCAATATACAGCTTGGTCACTTCATGCTCCTTCAAAAAAGCATCTAGTCCTGTTTCTCTTTTTTTCCCATTATCAAAAAAAGCGCTGTAGCTATCTGTCTCTCGATCGATCCCCTTACGAAAATAGTGGTCAATAGGATCTTTTTTCAATTCTTCGACAAGTGAAGCTCCATGGGTATTTTGGACGCAGTGAATCGGCCAAAGTTCTTGCTTCACCCCATCGATTTCAATCGATTCTCCTGCAATCTTTCCATGAGTTGTCGCAAAGCTCACATGCCTTTCAGGGTGCCAATCCTGAGATGCAATGGTATAATCAAAATTCCCCATCAGGGCATTGATCAGGGGAACAACTTCATCGCCCCCTTTGACTGCCAAAGCCCCTCCTGGCATAAAGTCATACTGTAAATCAACAACGAGCAATGCTGTTTTCATCACTTCCTCTTGATTTCGTTGATGAGTTGCATTTTCAAGTCATAGACTCCCTTTTCCAGCCCGGTAAAATAGGTATGAGGATAGAGAAAACGGCGCAGTGAAGGGTTCAAGGTCTTAAGTTCTTTTTCCGTATTCAAGCGGATATCTGCTAAATTTGGAGAGTGATAAACCTTTTGTCCTTTTTCAAAAATGGGAATCAGCAAGTCTTTTCCAAGCATCCCCTTTTCAATCGTCATCTGTCTTGAGGGATCAATAGGATCGATCAGGTGACACACTTCTGGAATCCCTTCCTCAATATCATAAAGCATATCAGCCACCGCTTCTCCACTTGGATCATAGAAACGGCGTACCTGAAGGGTTCCTGGGTTTGTGGTTTTGACAATCTGCTCAGAGATTTTTAATTTTTTGATCCATTTCCCCTTTTCATCTTGAATCGCAGAAAGCTTGTACACTCCATCTAAAGCAGGTTGATCCTTTGCTGTGATCAGATTGGTTCCGACTCCCCACAAATTGATCTTTGCCCCTTGCATTTTGAGATCACGGATAATTTTCTCGTCGAGTTCATTACTCGCCATGATTTTTGCATCTGGAAATCCCGCTTCATCTAAGAGTTTACGAATCTTAATACTTAACTGAGCCAAGTCTCCAGAATCGAGCCGTACCCCGAGCATCTTTTCTTTCTTTGTCTTTGCAACAGCAATCGCCTTCTTCACCCCTTCAATCGTGTTATACGTATCGATCAGGTAAACGCAATTATGTGGCATGACATCAGCATACGCTTTGAACGCCTCTTCTTCTTGATCAAAAGCCATGATCCAACTATGTGCATGTGTTCCCTTCACAGGAATCCCAAAATATTTCCCTGCAATCACATTGGAGGTCGAATGACACCCTCCCACAAAGGACGCACGGGTCCCTGAAAGGGCTCCATCGATTCCTTGCGCTCTTCTTAACCCAAATTCAATGACTTCATCCCCTTCAGCCGCAGCACAAATGCGAGAGGCCTTTGTGGCAATCAGGGTTTGGAAATTGATGATATTCAAAAGGGAGCTTTCTAGAATTTGAGCTTCAAGAATAGGGCCGCGAACAAACAGAAGAGGCTCATAAGGAAAAACAGGGGTTCCTTCTGGCATAGCATAGAGATCACAGTGAAAGGAAAAACGGGAAAGGTAGTCCAAAAATTTGGGCTCAAAAAGAGGTGCGCCATTCGAAGCCTTTAATCCTTCAAGATATGACAAGTCGGAATCCTCGAAGTGGAAGTTTTCAATAAATTGGATCGCTGTTTCAAGCCCTGCAGCAATCGCATAGTTCCCTTCAAAAGGGCGGCGGCGGAAGAACAAGGAGAAAGAAGCTTGTCGCTCCATAATTCCTAACTTCCAATATCCATAAGCCATGGTCAGCTCGTAGAGATCAGTCAATAAAGCTAAAGACGATTGATAAATCATGTATTATACCATTTATCGGAAATATCTTGGTGAAAATTGCGTTTTCGATTCCTATAGCCAACATGTGGTTAGGCTTAATGATTCTGCAAGCTATTTCTGATAAGTGGTATCAGACGGAGTATAAGGGATCCCCTGGTTTTCGAGAATCTCTTTTTTGCGGACTTCAAGCTTGTCGATTTCTTCCTGGTACCGCGCCGCGATTTCTCGACTTGTGTCGGCTTCATTCCAATACCGCCGTGCATCCAAGAGATTATGTGATTGAAATTGTAATCGATCCCCCTGATTCTGAGCCCACGCTGCATTCGCAAGCTCTTTGTTTCGAAGATCTGTGAGTCGATCAATCGCTTGGTCAATCGTTGTGACTTCCTGCTGCCAGTTTTCCTCAGGCAGCTGCTTGACAAGAGCCAGTGCCTGAGGCCCTACCCCAAACCCTAAAAAGCAAACAATTCCCATTATAATATAGAATTTCATCCCATCTCCGTATCCGCCTCTTTCCTCCCTATTTACCTGAGAAGTTAGAAAAGATCTAGTACTTAGTTCACAAATTTTTTTATGAAATCCTCTAGAGCAAAAAGGTTTTGTGAACTAAGGGCTTGGTTGTATATAATGATGACCTATAGGTAAAGTCGTTTATCCGACAAGCTTAAATATTTTGAACCACCGAGAGCACAGAGGACACAGTGTTTTTCTTCTCTGTGATCTCTGTGCCCTCTGTGGTTTTTTTATTGCAAAACATTAAATTTAGACCTATGAGAATCTTTTTTTTGCTATGCCTTTTTGCGATTCCCTCCCTCTTTGCCTTTTCATTAAAGGAAAAGTTCGAGGAAGCAGAAGCAGGCACCTACATCGTCACTGAGCAAAATGAGCTCGTTTCTCTCCTACACCTCCATACGAAAGGGGAAAACCGCCTCATTTTTGAGGAAATCAGCATTCCTCTCCATGCAGCAAAAAAGATCAAATGGAGCACCTGGGCAGCTGAAGGCGCTCCCGGCCACACTTCATGGATTCTCTATGAAGTCGATCTCATCCAAGAGCGTGTCACCGAGTGCTATTCCCACACCCGAAAGGCGTGGATTCCCACGGAAGAAATGGAAGCTTTTCTTGTTCCCCTCATATCTTTAAAGCTTCACTTTCTCTCTGAAGAAGAGCGCATGCAAAAAGGACCGACTCCTCAGCCTGGAAGCATAGCGTCTCGCCCTTGGGGACCGCCACAAGTTGTTGAAGGGAAAAAGATCAAAGATCCAGACTATGACGTTTATACAGCCAAATGGCCCGTTGATCACTCTGATCTCTCAGGGAAATCGATCGTGCTCTATTTCGATAAAGAGCGCAAAACATTCCCCTTTCCCTATTGGCTTCAAGTTAGAGAGGGGGCCCTAAAATTTAAAATCCGCGCCCTTGACTCAGGAAAAGGATTTACCTCCCCTTGCACAACGATCCCCAGGCGCTTTCCCACCTTTACCTCAGGAGTTCACCAGGAAAAAGAATCCCTACAGTTCTCTTTGAATTGCCCCACCTACTATGACGCTTTAAAACTCTACGCCGTCGATCTGTCTCAAACCCCTCGTCTTACACATGTCCTGCCCTTCCAAGAAACGCGAAAAAGAGAGTCCTTAACCCTGTCGATCGACAAGAAAAAAGTGGACGCTCTCTTAACTCCTGGTCACGAGTACCTCTGGATCCTCTCCTCTGAGTCCCCAGAAATGGCAATAGAATCCCCCTACCGCTACACACACGGTTTATAACGATTTAATCCGATTGACTTCTGAAGTGACAAACGCCACTTGTTCAAAGTATTCCATAGAACTTTGTTCAATTTCTTTGGGTGACGCATCACGGTCGAGATCGGATACATGACGCTCAGCTAGTCGCATCGCACCAACAACTAAATCCTCTAGTTGCTCATAAATGATAGGAGCTACTTCCTGAATTTCTGTCATGATGATCTCCACCGTCTCTCGCCAATCATACATATCAATTACAATGGGAGGATCCTTCAGCTGCTCTCCTAATTGAAACAGGAGAAGTTGCAGCTTTTCTTTCGATGCATCATCTTCAGGGACTTGAGCCATATTAATTACCTCTACGAACCTATCTCATAATAAAGGGGTTATTTGATTTCTTGAATCTTTGAGCAGATTTTTCCTTTCCATTTTGACCACATTGCCCATGAGACAAGGGGGCAAAATGGAAAGGAAAAAGATGCCAAAGAGGCTGGAATAAAAAAGCGTCTTTATTATGAGATAGGTTCATTCCTCGCTAATACTATAACGGGGATTATTTTGAAAATTATGAACAGGTTGTACTGATTAAAAATAAACAAAATGAACTTGAGATAATGAAACCTTTTCCCTCTAAGAAAATACTTTCTTAAGTACTCATAATCAGAAAGTTACAAAACCTCTAAAATTTCTTTATAAAAATTTTACTTTACTTCTATCAAAAAAATGCGATTCTCACTGCAAAACAGTTATGAACAAGTTTTCCACAACACCCAGATAGGTTCACATTTATCTTTTAATCCGCTATCATGGCCTTCATGAAAATGTACCACCTTAGAAAATCTCGTCACATCTTCCGTCATATTTTAAAGCTATACCGGCGCAAGCGGAAGCACCTTTCAGAAAATCAGCAGGGTGAAGTCGTAGCAGCCTTGAATGAATTACAAGAGCACATTTTAGAAAAAGACCGCTCTTCGGCTTCTCAGGCGGCTCATCGAGCTGCAGAACTCACAACTCTCCATTTAAAAAAGAGCCCTTTTGAGCGGGTGCGTGATTTTGTGATTGGTTTAGCCTTTGCCCTTCTCGTAGCGGTTTTAATCCGCACTATGTGGTTTGAGCTTTATGAAATTCCTACCGGGTCGATGCGCCCCACCCTTTCGGAGGGGGATCGTCTCGTTGTGTCGAAAACAAACTTTGGGGTGAATATCCCTTTAAAGCGGGGACATTTTTTCTTTGAACCGAGCTTGATCTTGCGCAATGGAACATTTGTCTTCACGGGAGCAGGGATGGACATTCATGATGTCGATACCATGTATTTTTACCTATTTCCAGGAAAAAAACAATTTGTCAAACGCTTGCTTGGAAAACCAGGCGATATTCTCTATTTTTATGGAGGAAAGATCTATGGGATCGATAAGGACGGAAACGACATCACGTCCAGTCTCAATCCCAGTGAGCTAAGTCGTATTGACCATGTCCCTTATATCTATTTGAATGGAAAAATGCAGCTTCCCCCTAAAGCGACTGGAGGGATTTATGCGCCGGTCACCCTCAAGCAAATGAATCTTCCTGTGGCTCAACTGACTTTAGGCGCCAACCACAAGGTCATTGGAGACATGCTTCCCCCTTTCAAAGGAGCTATTGAAGACTATTATGACCTTTGGGGGTTCAATGACTACGGCATGGCTCGCCTTTTAACAGCCAAAGAAGTCCAAAGCTATACAAATATTCCTTTAAGCCAAGTCGGAAGCGCACCTCTTTACTTAGAGATCATTCATCATCCCACTGTCAAATATCCCAAAATTGAAAGAGATCCTATGGGGCGTTTAGTCCCAGGTGTGGGAACAACCTCATCGCTCCTGCCTCTATCAGAGGAGCACTTAAAAACTCTGATGAGTCATCTCTATACAGCGCGCTTTGTCGTGAAAAATGGGAAGGTTCATCGGTACGGATCCACTTTTAGCCCTGCAAGCCCCTCTCTCGAGGGAGTTCCTGATGGAACCTATGAATTTTATTATGGAAAGGGGTACCAAATCCGCTTTGGAGGCGTTGTCACTTCTCTTCCTAAAAATCATCCTCTCTATCAATTCACTCCTGAAAGGATTCAAACTCTCTACAATTTAGGAATCGAGTGGATGAAATACTATGCCCCCTACACTAAAGATCAGTACCTTCTTCCTTCAAGGTATGTCTATTATCGAGAAGGAGACCTCTATGCAATGGGAGCGCCTCTCTTGAAAAAAGATGACCCGACTTTGATTCAGTTCATCCAACAAGAATATCTCCGTCAAGAAGCGGCTCCTAGCTACCGCCCTCATATTCCTTTTGATGACCCTGGTCCTCCTCTTACCAAAGAAGGGAGCATCAATGCCGCCCTGCTTCAGAAAAAAGGGATTACAATCCCCGCAAAACAGTACATGGCTCTTGGGGACAATTACGCTATGAGCGCCGATAGTCGTGACTTTGGATTTGTCCCCCAAGAAAACATTCGAGGGGCCCCTGACTTTATTTTTTGGCCTCCAGGCTCCCGCTTTGGCCCTGTTCTGCAAGCGCACTATCCCTTTTTCAACTCTCCCCGTTTTGCTGTATGGGTCCTTGCTTTTATCGGCTTTGGAGCCTATTATCTCTGGCACCGCAAGCGGTATAAACTCCCCCAAAAAATCGAATGAAGCAGCTAAGGTCTCCCGCTTTTTTCACCCGTTTTGCTTTCATTTGGATGCAAATCGCCACTGAGCCCTTTATTGCTTTTTACACTCTTCTCCTTTTCATCCTGCGTAAAGACTTAGGGGCAACTCCTCTTCAGATCTCTGTTCTTGCGACATTGCGTCCTGTGTTATCGGTTCTTTCTTTCTACTGGAGTGCCAATCTTCTCAGACAGCGAAGCAAATTGCTCTCTAATTTTATGGGGGCATGGGTCCTTTCGTTTCTTCCTTTTCTCTGTCTTCCCTTTATCACTAACGTGTGGTTTGTCATCCTTTGTGCCGGCATTTATCAACTGTTTTCTCGTGCTGCA
>JAGROF010000222.1 GCA_020440405.1 Chlamydiia bacterium | reverse complement strand
CTAACGCCTTCTTTTATTTTTTTGTCCATTTTCACACTCGTGTTATGAATTTTGCACGAGGCAATGTGCACATTCACATACCCCTACTGTTTATTTTAAAACAAAAAAAGATTTTTGCAATCTTGATATTTCGGCTTTTCTTTGAAATTTTTCATTAAATGGAATAATATAAGCGCGATACTGACTGAGAACTTTTTTTGGATGAGAAACAATTGATCGCGAAAGAAACCTCACTGATTCATATCCACAATAGCGTCAATCTTTTGAATAAGATCTTTTTCTTATTGCTTCTCTTTGTTTTGATTCTTTGTGGGGTCTATGTCATGACCCAATCTTCTGACCCCCCTCTGTCAATTCCTCCTATAAAAAGAGATGAGCTGTCTGAATTGCGGATCTTAAATTATGAAAAAATTGGGAGCGGTCCATTTGAAGTGGATTCAGAATTGCAACGTTTCCCTTTCCCCGACTTAAGTGATCAGTTGCAGATTCTTTCTCGATCTCAATATCAAGAGACCCAGTATCTTCTAGCTCTTCGAGGGGCGCAAATGAAAAAAGTGGTCCACAGTGGAGAGAAGCTCTATCTCACCTATGAAAACGACCAACTGGTTTTTTCAGACGTCTCTTCTCCCTTATGGGTCAAGGTTCTAGCAAGTGGGGAGGGGCGTACAACGCTGGAAATGGGAGTGGATGTCATCTCTCAGGAAGGGAAAACGCTCCTTTCTCAGGCTCGGGAGGTTGCGATAGGGGAAAACGAGAAGCCCTTTAAGAAAGAAGACATCTCGGATGCAATGCTTCTGAAGGCCTTAGAGGCTTTGGGAGAAGCAAGATGGTGGGCTCCGGATCGGCTGTTTGAGCGTTATGAAGGAGAGGAGTATCAGATTTACAAAGGATTAGAGAGGCTTGAGATTCCAGGGGAACAAATTCTTTTTGCGGAAGAAGGTAAGTGGTTTGTCTGGAAGGAGGACCGTTGGAAGGTTGGGAAAGAGCAGGGTCTTCCCTCTGCACTTGTAAGAGAGGTTTCTCCATATAAAATGGAGTGGGATGTTTGGGATGGAAGAGGATTAGAATGGACGCGGCTGACCTTCCATCGAGAACGGGTACGGCCCCTTACTGTGCGGATGGAAGAAGTTCTCACCCGTCTCCGACAACGGACCTCAACACGTATTTCGTGTCGGATAGATAATCGGGCAACAATCTTGAAAGTTGGAGACTGGTTATTCCGGACGGAGCGAGGATGGCATACGGTGAAAAGCTCTTATGAAGTGGATGCCATTGTTAAGTTTAAGGTCATGGGAGAGCTTTTCATTTTTGATGGACTGGAGAAGCAAGAGGGGAAAGAGGTGTTTTGTGGAACACTGTTTGATCCGATGCGTGTTGAGCAGCAAATCGTACGCCTTCCGATCACACAAATGCGGACACTTGAACACTCTCCTTCCACAAAAAAGGGAAGATCGACTAAAATCCAACCTCCCACATCTAGTGATTTAAGACCGAATAAAAGTCATCGAATGCAACCCATAGAGGACTACGAAGTTTTTGAAGAATAAAATCATCGTTTTATTAGGATGTATTGCAGCTTTACATGGTCAAACCATTGAAGAAAAGCGAGACGCTCTCCTCCTTCAAAAAGAAGAGAAAGAGTTGCGGACATTCTTGGGCGAAATCAATCATCAGCTTCGGAAACTTCGCCTTTCAATGGAAGAAAAATATGAGCTTGTCAATGAATACCATCGTGAGGGGGCGCAAGAGGAAGAATATCTCGATCTTTTAAAAGATGTGAATCGCATCCGCCGCGAGATTCAAGATCTTGAAAAAGAGTGGCATGATTTAGCAGTCACGGAATCTAAAAAAGAAGATGAGGGATATGCGTTGTGGGACCAAGAGGAAACAACACTCTCGCAGCTGATTATGGAATATGGGTCCAGCGACTTTCTTTATGTGGTGCCTCCTGAAGTCCTTGCCATGAAACTTCACATGCATTCCGATATTCCTATTCCTCGCGAATCTTGGAATGATCTTCTTGAAATCATTCTGGCCCATAACGGCATCGGGATTAAGCAGCTGAATGCGTACACAAGGCAGCTTTACATTTTAAAACAGGATCTTGTGGCTGTCGATCAAATCTTAAACAATCCACATGACTTACTGAGGGTTTCTCCAAAAAGTCGTGTGGCGTATGTTTTTTCTCCTCCTCCAGAGCGGATCAAAGGGGTTTCGCAGTTTTTCGAACGGTTTCGTGATCCTAAAATGACGTTTGTCTATCAGGTAGGGTATAAGATTGCGATCATTTCCTCTAAAGAAGAAGTAGAAAAGCTGCTGACACTTTATGAGGCGGT
>JAGROF010000221.1 GCA_020440405.1 Chlamydiia bacterium | reverse complement strand
ATCAATAAATAAAATGTTAATTATATGAATTATCCTTCAGGAGGAAATAAACGGGCTCTCCGAGGAAGAGAGCCGGGAATGAGGTGAATGAGAAAAGATCCTGCTGTCAGACAGCCTGCCTGGGAGTATGAAATCTTTTTTTGAAAAAAGTAGTGAGTGAGGTGGGGGGTCAACCCAATGACTCCACCAAGGGTCACAAGATGAATCCCCACCGATTTCCAGGTGTTGGACTCAGTGGGTCTGGGGTTTCGTCCCACTAGGGTGTAGTCTGCTTTGGTGAGTTTTATCCCTGCAGCGGAGATCACCGTATAGGAAAGGGCAGAGGTGAGCGCAGGAACCTGGGAATTTCCCAAGCTAGGGAAGAGCTTCCAAGCAAATCCCTGCCCTGTAAGCGATCCTAGGGCGGTTCGAGCGATAAATCCATAAGCTGATACAATCATAAAAAATCCTTTTAGCGGTAAAGATATTCAATCGTTTCATTTTTTTTGGGTCCAATCACGCGCCAGCTTAAGCGAAGGCTATACTGGTCAGAGTGGAGATCGCCGAAATAGGTATCGTCTTCACTGAGGTGTGAGTGAATGGAGGACAAGGCATTCTGAGAGATTGGGATGAGGTGGAATAAAAAAACAGGATGGTCGGGGCCCCTTCTGAGATGTTCAAGAGAAAGAATTCCGGCTGTTTGGTCAAGTGTCCAACGGAAGACGTTGCTGAAATTGACATCGGGGCCTGTGCGCCCTTTCCAAATCCCCTTTTCATGGTAGATTAGGGAGGTATGGCTGCTTTTTGTTACTATAACTTGCCCTGTTCCTCTTCCATTCCATTCTTGTTCTTGATGCCCTTTTGAATTGGCATTGAAGGTGAGGTTTCGGACGTGCGACAGTTTCTCCCAGACATTTAAAAGGGTACGAAGCTTATTATCAGAACGTCCTTGAGGAGAATAGGGGGAATCATCTGAGTTGTATAAAGCCTTTCTTGATTGGGCAGGGAGGAGGGTGTAAGATTTCTGGAGGAGTTGTTCCAGCTCTTTCATAAGGGGGAATCCAGGGTTGAATTGGTAGACACGCGTTTTCCCTTCGAAATGACTCATAATGAGTCCTCCGTTTTCAAGGCGGCGCAAGGTTTTCTGGATCGGAGTCAGGGGAAGGTCTAAGATGCGGTGAAGCTGTGTTCCATAACACTTCCCATTCGCAAACAAAAAGAGAAGAATTTTTTCGGTATTTTGATTTCCAAATAGGGTAGCAAGCATTAAATTGAACTCGATTTGGTGTTATATAAATTTATTTTGGGTTTAATTTTATCTCTATGAAATGTTTGATGTCAAAACCTAAAATAGGTTTATATGGATTGATTTTGGTGTAATGATGGGGTGGTTTGGATTGTAGGGAGATGAGAAGGGACTTACAATTGGGGCTTTGAATTAGGACGGAAGTTTAACCTCATGAAAGTTCAATCTGATTGGACACTTAGAGAAATCAAAAATCTCTACGAAATGCCCCTTGTGAAGCTCATTGCGCGTGCTATGGGAGTCCATGCAGAGCACCACGAAGTTGGAGAGGTGCAAGTATGCCATTTGATTTCCATTAAAACTGGTGGATGCCTAGAAGATTGTAAATATTGCGCGCAGTCATCGCATTACAAAACCAGTGTAAAGCCACAGCCAATGATGCGGTATGAGGAAACTCTTAGCCGAGCTAAAGAAGCTGTTGCTCGAGGGGCAACACGAGTCTGTTTAGGAGCGGCATGGACGGAAGTTCGGGAGAATAAACAGTTTGAAGACACATTAAGGATGGTGAAGGGGATTGCAGAGCTTGGTGTTGAAGTCTGCTGTACATTAGGGTTCATCAACGCTTCTCAGGCAGGGCGCCTCAAAGAAGCTGGGCTCTATGCTTATAATCATAACTTGGATACTTCTGAAGCGTTTTACAAGACAATTATTACTACACGCTCTTACCAGGATCGGCTCAAGACATTAGATGTCGTTGAAGAGGCAGGGTTAAGTGTCTGTTGCGGGGGGATCTTAGGGATGGGAGAATCTATTGAGGATCGTCTAAAGCTGATCCACACATTATCCAACCGAGATCCTCACCCCGAGTCTGTCCCGATTAATAAACTGAGTCGGATCGAAGGAACGCCTTTAGAAGACCAGCCCCTTCTTCCGTTTTGGGAAATGGTGCGGATCATTGCAATCGCACGGATTACCATGCCCAAAACAATGGTCCGTCTTTCTGCAGGGCGGATTGAGCTTTCTCCTTCTGAACAAGCCTTGTGCTTCTTAGCAGGAGCTAATTCGATCTTTTCGGGAGAAAAGCTTCTTACCGTTGCAAATACGCCAGTGGATCGAGATTGCGAACTCTTTGAGCAGTTAGGGTTAAAAAAACGGAGGGCTTTTGCCAATGAAAGTTTGGCTTGATCGTCGTAAAGCGTGTGGGAATTTTCGCGCTTTACAAACCCATACTTCCCAAGTGGATTTTGCGTCTAATGATTACTTGGGGTTGGCTCGCTCTTCTTCCTTAAAAGAAGTTGTGATTCAAGAGTGGGGAAAGCTTCAAGGGGTGGGTTCAACAGGCTCCCGGCTCCTGACGGGCAATCGGGCCTATACAGAAAAATTGGAAGGAGAAATTGCGGCTTTTCATGGATCTGAAGCGGGACTTCTTTTCAATTGCGGCTTTATGGCGAACTTAGGGTTAATCACGGCTCTTGCTAAAACCGGGGCGACTTTTTTATTTGATGCCGAGATTCATGCTTCGATGCGAGAAGGGTTTAAGTTGAGCAAATCTCGAGCGTTTCCCTTTCGCCATCAGGACTTAGAACATCTGGAAAAACGTTTAAAGAAGTGCAGTGCTTCTTCGGATACCTATATCTGTGTGGAGTCGGTTTATTCAACAGATGGATCGCTATCACCTTTAGCGGAAATCGGGGCTCTTGCAGAAGCATACGGAGCTCAACTTATTGTCGATGAAGCGCATGCAGTTGGTGTGTTTGGACCTCAGGGAAGGGGGCTTGCGCAACAAGTCTTTGCTCAGGTGATTCCGTTTGGAAAAGGAGTGGGAGCGTTTGGGGCAATTGTTTTGGGGAGCAAAGAGCTGAAAGATTTTTTGGTGAATTTTGCGACTCCCTTCATGTATTCGACGGCGCTTCCGGACCATTGCTTAGCAGCAATTCAGTCGAGCTACCAGATTTTCCCTCACCTAGAAGTGGAGAGAAAACATCTCAAATCACTGATTGAAATGGCGCATTTTTCCCCTTCTACAATTCAGCCAATTCCTATTTCTGGCAACCATCAGGCTCGAAAGTTGAGCTGTTATTTAGCCTCTAAAGGATTCGATGTGCGGGCATTGCTGAGCCCAACGGTGCAGCGTGGCAAGGAGGTCCTGCGCCTGTGTTTGCATGCGTTTAATTCTAAAGAAGAGTTGACTCGGCTCTTAAGCCTTGTGAAAGCATATCATGGATAGAATTGTTGTGGCGGGGATCGGAACCAATGTAGGAAAGACAGTGGTTTCAGCAATTTTGGTGCACCAATTCCAGGGAAATTATTGGAAGCCGATTCAAACTGGGATAGAATATCCTGATGCTCAAGAGGTGGCGCGCCTCGTTGATCCTGAAAAACATCACATTTTTCCCTCAGCATATTCCCTGCGAGAACCTGTCTCGCCTCACCATGCCGCGCGCCTCGAAGACGTAGAGATTGATCCAATGCTGTCTCCTCCCCAATCAGATCGACCTCTCGTTATTGAAATGGTGGGAGGAATTTATGTTCCACTTAGCAATAAGACATTGAGCTTGGAACTTTTTCGCTCTTGGGATGCCCGTTGGGTGGTTGTTTCAAGGCATTATATTGGAAGTATTAATCATACCCTTTTGACTCTTGAGACTTTAAAAGCTTGGAACGTTCCGGTCATGGGGATTGTGTTTAATGGCGTTTCAAACCCCGATACAGAAAATGTGATCCTTTCGTTTTCGAAACTTCCCCTTTTAGGACATCTTCTTCCTGAAAAAGAAATCTCTCCAAAGCAGATCAAAAGGTATGCAGAGCTATGGAAACGATCGTAAAAAATGATCAAAGGTGCATTTGGCACCCCTTTACGCAAATGAAAACAGCTCAGCCTCCTGTGTTAATTCGATCGGCCCAAGGGGCCTATTTATATGGGGAAAAAGGAGAACGTTATATCGATGGGATTGCTTCGTGGTGGGTTAACTTGCATGGGCATACGCATCCCTACATTGTGGAAAGAATTGCAGCGCAATCACGTGAGCTTGAGCATGTAATCTTTGCAGACTTTACTCATGCCCCAGCTGTAGACCTTGCCTCTCGCCTCCTTTCTCTTTTGCCTGGTGAGATGAGTCGAATCTTTTATTCCGATAATGGGTCGACAGCTGTAGAAGCCGCTTTGAAAATGGCGATTCAGTATTGGCATAACCAAAAGATTAAAAAAACAAAAGTTGTGACGTTTGAAGGGGGATATCATGGGGATACCTTTGGAGCAATGTCTGCTGCAGGAAAAAGTTTATTCAATCAGCCCTTTTGGAACTATCTGTTTGAAGTGGAGCTTATTCCCCCTCCAACTCAAGGAAATGAAGAACGTTGTAATCGCAGGCTTGAGGAAATTCTAAAGGGAGGGGAGGTGGCGTGTTTTCTCTTTGAACCTCTCGTTTTAGGAGTAGGAGGGATGAGGGTGTATTCAGCTGAAGCACTGAATCGTTTAATGGAGCTTTGCCATGCTTATCATGTTTTAACCATTGCGGATGAAGTCATGACAGGATTTGGACGGACGGGGTCTCTTTTTGCGTGTCATCAAGTGTCTGAGAAACCAGATATCCTCTGTTTATCCAAAGGGATTACCGGAGGTTTTCTTCCTTTGGGGGTAACAGCTTGTCAAGAAAAGGTATATCAAGCCTTTTTTTCTGAAGATAAACAGAAGGCTTTCTTGCATGGTCATTCTTACACAGGGAATCCTATTGCTTGTGCAAGCGCTCTTGCAAGCCTTGACCTTTTGCTCTCTTCTGATTCTGCTATCCAAAGAAAAAGGATCGAAAAAGCGCAACAAGCTTTTTGCAAAAGATTGAAGGTGCATTCAAAGCTTAAACGGTGTGAATCTCTTGGGACACTTCTTGTTTTAGAATATGTTTCGGATCATTCGTCTTATTTTTCTTCGCTTAGAGACCAGCTTTACTCTTTCTTTTTAGAAAGAGGGATTTTACTCCGTCCTTTAGGCAATGTCCTTTATGTTTTGCCTCCTTATTGTTTGTCTGAGGAAGACCTTCAAACCATCTATGATGCCATCACTCTAACCCTGGAAAGCTTTTGATGAAACACCGACTAAAAACGCTCTTTTCTCATATTGTACGTGACGATCAGCTTCATGCAAAATGGCTCAATACCCTTTCTTATCTGGAAAATTGTGGAGCAAGAAAAATTGCGGCTTGTGAGCACCCGACACTGGTCAAGGAAGAGATGCTAAAGCATGCAGCAGAAGAATTTCGTCACTCTCACTATTTGAAACGCCAACTCATTAAAGTCTCTGCAAGTCCTTTTGAAACCTATTCTCGTAAAAGCTTGCTTGGAAGCTTTACAACACTCCGTTATTTAGACCGCCTCGATCTTTTCACGTCAAAATTTCTTCTTCGTGAAGAAAAAAAAGGACGAGAAGAGGCGAAGCAACTCTCATATCTTCTGGTCACATATGCAATCGAATGTCGAGCTCAAGAGCTTTATCCGCTCTATCATGATGTGCTGCGCACTTTGGGATCAAAAGTCTATGTTAAATCGATTGTATTGGAAGAAGAGCAGCATTTGAAAGAAATGGAAAGAGGGTTAAGGACTTTCCCTGAAGGGAGAAGGTATGCAAACGTGATTTGTGCCTACGAACACCAGCTTTATCATAACTGGATAGAGTCTATTTTTTGCGGACTTCAAAAAGGGCGGCAGTCGTCCCTGTTTGCTTGAGAAGGGAGAGGATTTCTTGGGCGACTTCTAGAGGGGAGAGGAGGGTTTCGGGGTTTTCATCAGGGAAATTTTTGAGGCGCATGGGGGTAGCAGTGCGCTGAGGGACGATGGCATTGATGTGGAGATCGGGGCGCTCTTCGGCGAGCCCTTGGGTGAAGTTAACGATGGCTGCTTTGGCAGAGGAATAAAGGGTATAGGACTTTCGTCCGCGGGAAAAGGAAGAAGAGGAGAGATTGATAATGTGGCCTCCTGGCTTGATGTGCGCGTAGCGGCAACTATAAAGGAGGGTATGGAGGTTGGTGGCGATGAGGTGATCGATCTCTTTAGGTGTTAAGGCATGAAAGGGTTTGAGAGAAAGGTGGCCTACACAATTGATCAATCCATCTAGAGGTCCCAAAGATTGAAATAGGGTTTCAGTTGCACGGGGATCAGTGAGATTAATGGGGTGGGTTTGAGAAGATTTGGAAAGGATCAGGGGAATGGCTCCTTCTTTTTTCAGAAGGGAGGCAAGAGCGGCGCCAATCCCTCCTGTTCCTCCAGCAATGGCAAAGGTTTTTCCTTTTAGGGAGGAGGAAGAGGAAGGAAGGGCGCACCGCTTTTGTTGCATGAGCTGCTCAGCCACAAAGAGGTCCAGCTCATTGGTGATTTTGATATTTTCTTCTGCTCCTGGAACGATATGGACGGGATGGCCCAAATCGAGAACGAGGCGGCAGTCATCAGAAGCTTCCGAATGGGTCCGTTTTTCGTGGGCTTCTAGGATAAGAGGATAGGAAAAACTTTGGGGGGTCTGGCCGCGTAAATAGTGGAGGCGGTTGGGGATCGAAGTGATCGTCTCAAGACTTTCTGCGTGCACAATGGTGTCTGCAGAGGGGATACAGGTGTCGATAGCAGCGTGTTTTTCTAATGCTTTGAGGTGATCTTGAATGATGGAAGGAGAGATAAAGGGGCGGACGGCATCATGGATGACCACATGAGTTGTTTGAGGATGGCAGGCCAATAGCCCCTGATAAGTAGAGTCTTGCCTCGAATACCCTCCAGGGATCACGCGGATGCGTGGATCAGAGGTTTCTTTTTTAACCCTGTCGATATAGTCAGGATGGCAGATCAGAAGGATCTCTTGAAACTCTGTAAAGCCAAGGAAGGTTTCCAAAGCATGGAGATAGATTTTCTTCCCTGAAAGGTTGAGGAACTGCTTGGGAGTCTCTCTTCCAAATCGCTCTCCTGTTCCGCTCATTAAAAGAATTGCTGTATACCGATCGTGTTTCGAAATTTGGTTTTTCCCTGCACCAGCATCCTGATCTTTAGCCCTATCTCCTGGATAGGAGGCTGCTTCGATAGAGCAAAATCTCAGGTGCTGGCTTTGGCAAATTCCCAAATTTCGAAACACGATCGGTATA
>JAGROF010000220.1 GCA_020440405.1 Chlamydiia bacterium | reverse complement strand
ATCATAAAGCTCACGATAGGTCATCCCTTTTTCAAAGTCAAGATTAGATCCCCCCATTTCTTTCCGATACTCTTCAATCTGTTGCTTAATCACCTCGACATGAGCAGCACGCTCTTCGTAGAGATCTTCCAAAGCGTCCTCTCCAATTGCTTCCTCTTTCTTATCCAGAATGAAGCTTCTAAGGTCCGCGAAGCTGCGTTCAAATTGATGAATCTCAGTCGTTGATAGGGTAAACGATTCATAAGCCTTCTGCAATTCTTCTTCCTCTTTCTCTAAATCTTCTAAAGAACTGCTCTGCTCATTTTCAATTAGGTGGGAAAGCTTTTCCATCACCTCTGTAATCTCTTGACGTGCCGCTGCTTTTTTCTGATCGACTTGCTCTTGCACTTGATCAAGTGCTGTGCTGCGCGCTTTTTGAATGCGATCCTTCAAGACCTTGACATGATCCCTTCCGAGTGTCACTTCTTTCATCGCCTCTTGAATCGCGTTGGATTGATCCAAGATTTTCGCCCGCTGCTGGTTTTCTGGAAGTGCACAAAAAGCCTCAAACGCTTCCACTTTGGGGAGAAGAGCCTCAAAATTCTTCTTTTGCTCTTCCTGTCGCTCCCCCATTTCTGCACGTCTTTCGGTTTCCTTCTCTTTAATTTTATCCCACCCTTCACTGAGAAGCTTGCGCGATTTTGTAAAGGCCTGCGTATTCAAGGTAAGGACCTTTGCCAAGCCTTGAAACGTCTTAATCTCGTTTCGAATAACATAATAAGGCGTGTCGTATTTCTCTCCATCTTGAGGAAAACGGCGCGTCATAAACGATTCGACATCTTGAACAAAGGCGTCACTCACCTCTTTAATTAACTCTTTCCTCTTAGGGAAAACAAGATCTCCAAGCTTCGAGAGACGCTTAAGGATTTTATTCTTACGACTAATGCGCATATCAATGGCAAGCACTTCTTTCCGAAGCGCATCCAAACGAGAAATCAAGGTCTTGAGCAGACTAAGCTCTTGTTGAATCCCATGATACTTTTTCCCATCCACCTCAAGAGACTCTACCCCTTTAGGAAATAGAGAAGATGGCACCTGTTTGATGAGCTGCTCATAGTGCCCAAGATCCGCTTCTAACCCTTCAATCGCGAGCTCAACTTGCTCGATCGAAAAAGCTGCCTGCTCATCCTTAATCTCCTTTAAGCGGCGTGCTTCGTCCCCAAGTTCCGCATATGTATTCCATAGATGATTCCGCTTGATCGGATTCATCTGCTCTTTAAAAAGAGGACCACAAAGCTTCTTTGCATCCCAAAAATCTTTTAAGGAAACCCCATTAGGCTTACTGAGAGTTTCCCGCATGAAATCCAAGGCTAACTGTGCCTTCTCTTCCACCTCTTTTGCCTGATTAAAAGATGCATGGAATTTTTTGAATTCCTCTGATTCAATTGGGGTAGTTTTCTCTCTATTTTCTGATCCCATATCGCCTGCTTAAAGTTCCGCTCCAGTAACTATAAAGGAAACTCTAATTAATATCTACTTTCATAATCCTGAAGAATCATTTCAAGAGCTTTTTGATACCCATAGACATCGAGATCGACCCAGCGAAAAAGGGGCTCTCTTCGAAACCAGGTAAATTGCCTTTTAGCATACCGCCTAGAAGCTTTTTTAAATTCCCAAACGAAATGCTCCCAATCCTCATCACTCCGCGGAGAATCAAGGAATTCTAAGCACTGCCTGTATCCAATGGCTTGAGCAGCAGAAAGATTTTCTTTGAGTCCAACATCAATCAGTCCTTCAACTTCTTCAATAAATCCTTGTGCCATCATTTCATCACACCGCATCTCGATCCGCGAAAACAAGATGTCCTTTGGGAAATAGGTGAACCAGCAGCGAAAATCAAAGTCTTTGGGCCGATTCGGAACGTGTCCTTTAGGAAAGTCACTGACCCGCCTCCCTGTAAGCGTCATGATCTCAAGGGCGCGAATAATTTTATGCTTATCGCGATGATTGATTGTCTGCCCATATGCAGGATCTAAGCCACACAGCTTCTCATACAGGGCTTCTGTTCCAAACTTTTCAATATCTTCCTCTAGCTTTTGCCGCACCTCTTGTGAAGCTGGAGGTCCTTGAGGAGGGCCATAAAGAAGCGCATGCAGATAAAAGCCCGTTCCCCCAACTACAATGGGAGCATGGCCTCTCTCTACAACCTCTCGAATAGCTTGCGTTGCACGCTCATAAAATTGCACGACATTAAAGGACTCTGAAAGATCACAGATATCGATGAGATGATGAGGAATTTCCATGCGCTCTTCAAGGGTCGCCTTCGCGGTTCCAATATCCATCCCTCGATAAACCTGCACGGAATCTGCAGAAATAATTTCCCCTCCCAAAACCCGAGCCAGCTCAATAGAGAGTCGCGTTTTTCCCGTGGCTGTCGGACCCGAGATCACAATGACACGATTCCGGGATTGTCCGGACTCCACTTTCTTACGAGATGGGGCAGGCTGATGAGCAAATTCATCAATGAGATCACTTCTCAACGGCTTATACCATTTATAAAAAATAGGTTGCAGAATTAGCGCAGAAGCTCAAGCTATATTCACCAAGTTATTTAATTTGAAAAACCTTGGAGTGCTTCCTGCTCAGTTGGAAAAATGTGAATAATGCGCTCAAACCCTGCCATCTTGATAATTTCCATTACCTCTTCACTGACAGAGCAAAGGTGAAGTCCACCTGAGACTCCCTTGAGCTTTTTAGTCGTAGACAACAAGAGAC
>JAGROF010000219.1 GCA_020440405.1 Chlamydiia bacterium | reverse complement strand
GATTATTATCATCAAAATTGAAGCGGTTCCTGCAGCGTTTGCCCTCATTTTTCGCTCGGCGTTTCAAGGACAAGCGGCTGTAGGAGGGTTTGTTGGGGCAACCGTGATGATGGCCATTCAGCTTGGGGTATCTCGAGGAGTTTTTTCAAGTGAGGCAGGGCTGGGAAGCTCTCCTATTGCAGCGGCAGCTGCTAAGACGGATACTCCTGGACGGCAAGCTCTTGTCTCGATGTGTAGCGTCTTTATTACAACAGGAATTGTTTGTACGATTACCGGTCTTGTAATTGCTGTCTCTGGGGTTTTGGGAGAACTAGGACCTGATGGAAAAATGTTGGATGGATCGGCCATGGCTCTTCGCGCTTTCGATTCGATCATTCCCTATGGGGGACTGATTGTGACCATCGCTTTGATTCCCTTTGCCTATTCGACGATTCTTGGATGGGCATATTATGGGGAAAAATGTTTAGAATATCTCTTTGGATACAAAGTCACAAAACTCTATCGTGTGTTGTATACCCTTGTTGTAGTTCCCGGGGCGATTCTTGGGCTAAAACTCATTTGGGGATTTGCAAATATGATGAATGGTTTGATGGCCTTTCCTAACCTCATTGCTCTTTTTGTCTTAGCAGGAGTGATTGCAAAGGAGACACGCTTTTTTGAGCATCTCCTGAAAAAGGAAAAACAGCAGCGCGCAGTCGCTCGAAAAAAATGAAGCATTTTATCGATTTCTACCTTGGAAAAGCTCCGAATCAAGAGGGAGTCACCATAGAAGAGATCCTTGCGTATTCAGACGAAGAGCTAGAAAGGCATCACAATTTTATCCAGTGGCTCTTTCCCTTGACAACTCCTAGTAGCGTCAATCCCCATGTGCCCTTAGTAACTCCTAAAATCATTGCCGCTTTTAAAGAAAACCGTGCTCTTCAAGACCAACTTCTCCGAGCGACAAAAGTAATGCTCCATTTTTATGGACTCACCTTTTCTAAAGACCAGGTGCTTAAAGACAAAACATTTCAGGAGAAAAAACATCGGATTGCTGGGCACAATCTATTGCGGATAACACGCATTTTAAAGAGCCTTGTGCTCCTGGGGCAGCCCGAGCTTTCGCTGTGCCTCTTTATTTGCTTGTGCAATATCGCGCAGGATGAGATGCCGGAGCTCCAATCTACAATCGATCAGCATTGGAGAAACGCCTCACACTATTAACTTCTTATTCTGTGAATAATTTTGTTGATCGTTTGGATCCAAACGTTCATTAGAAGGAATTTTATTGTATTCTGCTAAAGCTTCTTGGATTCGTTCTGCTGTCATAGATCCATAATGGGATAGAGTGAGATCTGGAAAGCTGCCAAAGCTAACATCAATACGTCTTCCATGCATCGTGTGAATATGAGCCTTTCCTTGACCCAAAGAGCTCCAAACTTCCAAGTGGAAAAAATGGAGAATGCTCTGTAGAGTTGGGTGGTTTTCAGCACGATCTACAAATGAAGGAGTTTCCGCTTTAAGCCATAGCGCATAAGCGGCATTGACATAAGACATTCCCTTAGGGACTGTAACTATTGGTGTTTCCATGGGTATTTCCTTTTAAAAAGATGCGAGTTTCGTTTGGGATGCCTGGAGTTTTTCTTCAGCTTCTT
>JAGROF010000008.1 GCA_020440405.1 Chlamydiia bacterium | reverse complement strand
TACAACAAGTAGTATTTGACGACACACCCTAGTAGGAATCATCGGGGGTTTTGACGAGTTCGAGCCCTGCATCGAAGTCTTCGGGATCACCAGAATAGCCGCGGAAGATACCCTCTTGTCTTTCGGTGATTTCTGCATAGACATCGAACGACTTAATGATTTGAGGTCTCACAAAGAAGACGATATTGGAGACAGATCTGTCATAAGAGCTGTCACTGAATGCAGCCCCAATAATAGGGAGGCCTCCGAGACAAGGGATCCCCGTTTTGTTACGCGTTTTGGTGTCTTGAATCGATCCGCTCAAGACGAGGAAGCTCTTGTCAGGAACGCTCACAACGACCTTGGTGGTGTTTTTACTGGTTGTGATACCACTGACTTGGTCAGGTGTTGTGGAGCTTCCTTGATCAGTAGTAATGTCTTCCGAAATATCTTCTTCGATCATAAGGGTGATAATATCGTTGTTTCCAACAACGGGAGTGATGCTCAAGCTGATTCCGACATCGCGGTATTCTAGGTTCGCAGTGGTGACCGTATTACTTCCTGTGTTAGTGACAACAGAACCTGTGTAAGGAATGTTTTGCCCTGTAAAGATCGTCGACATTTTATTGTCTTGAGTGATGATCTTTTGGTTCATGACAATGGTTGAGTCTCCATCGTTTTTGAGTGCATTGATCAGCGAGCCAAGACCAAAGTGGGTTTGTCCTTTGTGAAGGATAATATCTCCAATGACTCCAAGATCTCCACCTGTTGCGATTGGGATCATTAATCCTGTCGGGGTGGTTGTGGAGTTCAATTGTTGGATATTTGAATTGAATGACGCAAGGGGGTCTTGGTTATTCGTTGTGTTGACAGGTTGGTTATAGGTTCCATAAGAGAATTTATTGCGATAAACCCCTTGAGATCCCCAGTGAAGCCCGAATTCCAGCTGATCGGCATTTTCGGTTTCAATGACAAGGATTTCAACAAAGACCTGCTTCAGTGGAACATCGATGCTCTTGATCAATTCTTTGAGCTTGCCAAGCGCATCGGCTTGCCCTGTTGCAACGAGAGAGTTAGTGACTTCAATCCATTGGAGGGTTTGGATGGCTTGTGCCAGATCATTATTTGACTTCGAGCGCTCTAAATCGGTTCCAATCTGGCGGATCGCTGTTTGAATCTCATCTCCAGAGTGGTATTGCAACTTGTAAATCAAGAAGCTGGTATCAGAAACCGTTTCCATGCCTGGTTCTCCTTCAGGAACTCCAGGACCAGGAACATCAAACCGCTCGAGAAGGCCATAGACTTTTTTCGTTTCGGCATCATCCCCTGAGACGAGAATCGAGGAGGTGCGTTCCATCCATTTTAAGTTGTTGATCACATCAGAGAGCTCGCGGTCGTTCACTCCTGAGGTGCGGAGGTTGCCTTCAAAGTCATGGAGGATGCGGATAAGCTCTTCTCCAGGCACGTACTTAGGTTTGTAGATGAGGTAGCCTGTAGGGGCCCTTGTGGGGGCTTCTTGAGCTAGAGAAGGGATATCAAACTTTTGAGCTAAGGAAACAGCTTCTTGAACCGCGTGAGGTGTTCCCGTAAAGATAATCGAGTTTGTGTCTTGAACATAGCGCATATTGTTGAGCGTTGTGATCAAATCATCTTGGGTGGATCCCGCCCGCTGCAGATCTGAAGACATGTTTCTAAGGTATCCCATTAAAGTGGGACCTGAGAGGTATTTGATCTTGTAAATCGTAAACGTGGTTTTACCCGGTTGCTTAGGCTGATCGTCTGTTGGAGTATCCAGAGAAGGCAGCATCGCCTGAACTTTCTGAATGGCAGCTGATGTTCCCGTGAAGAGAACCTTCTTTCCATTCGAAACTAAACGTGTATTTTGCAAGGTATTGACCAGGTTCTTGTCTGTAAATCCAGCATCTTCCATGTCACTTGCAACACGGCGGGCATGCTGCCGAAGGGTATCCGCAGAGACATGTACGGGTTCGTAGATGATGAAATCATTGGTGTCAGGAGAAGAGCTCGTAGGATTATCAAAAGTAGGAGCAAGCCCTTCAATTTGTTTAATCGCTTCAGGTGTTCCCGTATACAGAACCCCTGTTCCTTGAGAGACAACCGTTGCAGAGTTTAACGCAGAGATCAGGTTTTGATCTACAAGGCCGTTGTCTTCCATTTGGTCAGCAGCATGCTTAGATTGTTTAATGATCTCTTCTGGTGTTTGGAATCGAGGCTTAAAGATAAAATAGTGGGACGCTTTTGTCGATTCCTGCTGGTTGTCATATTGAGTGACCATGATTTTGATTTTGGAAATCGCCTCAGGCGTTCCAGTAAAAGAAACTTGCGTCCCACCTGAAGTGACACGCGCAGACTCCATGGCGCTGATGAGTTCTGGATCTTGTAGTCCTGATTTTTCCAATTGTCTGGCAGACTTGATGATATCTTCACGGAGCTTGTCAGCACTGATTGCGGTAGGTTTGTAGATGAAGAAAGAGGAAGATTTGGGCTGAGCTGCCCTTTCTGCATCAAACTCTTGGATCATTCCTTTGATTTGATTAATGGCTTGAGGAGTTCCGGTAAACATCACAGCTGAGCCATTGGAAACAATTTTGACAGACCGCATTGCTTCAAGAAGATCGCTATTTTGCAGTCCTGAAGCCGACATTTCTTTTGATGTGGCGAGGACACGCTCCCTAAACTCTTCTGGAGTGAGTCCAATTGGCTTATAGACAAAGAAAGAAGAAGCTTGATCACGAGGGACATCATCTTGCGCAATCATCGTGCGGATGCGATCCACAGCAAATGCAGGACCAGAAATGACAAGAGAGTTGGTGGATTCCACCCAGTTGATATTGTTAATGGTCTGAACCAGCTGCTTATCTTGTGTAGTATCACTTTTAATCGACTTCGCAGTTTCCTTGAGGTCCTTGATGATTTGGTCCCCTTGGGCATGTTGCAGCTTGTAGACAAAGTAAGCGGGTTTTTCCGAAGCTTGATCGATTGTTGGTAAGATGTTTTTCAGCTCTGCAAGAGTCGCTGCAGATCCTCTGAAGACCATCGTGTTTGTTTCTTTCGCATAGTGCATGGTTTGAATCGTTTGAGCAAGGGGGCTGTCAGCAGGGAGAGGCTTGGCAATTCCTTGCAAGCCTTTTTCTAGGTATTCGGGAGTGACAAATTGGATCTTGTAAGTATAGGTTTCAGTCGGTGCTTCTCCTGATGGTTGGTCCATCCCTGCAACAAGGACTTTAATCCGATCAAGGGATTGTTGATCTCCCGTAAATGTAACGGATGTATCGTTTTCTGAGAGTGTTGCAGAATTGAGTGCTTTTAAGAAGGCTGCGTCAGCAAAATTTGCATTTTTTAGATTTTTTGCTGTGCCTTTCACTTGGCTGAGGAGGGCTTCAGCTGTTTCATGTATAGGGCGGTAGATGAAGAACTGGTTGCTTAGAGGAAGTTTTGTCTTCATATGCTGAGGGACATCGAATAAAGGCAAGTATTTTTTCAGCAGATTGATCGAGCGTTCATCACCTGTGAACATGAGGGAGTCGTTTTCTTTGATGTACTTCATCGATTCGATCGAATCGATGAAGTCTTGGTCGGGGTGGTCATGGGTTTTAAGGTTTTGCACCAATTTTTGGAGGGAGCGCGCAATCGACTCTTCATCATCGTACTGAATTTTGTAGATCCAGATGGTCTTTCGCAAGTGTTCAAGTTCTTGCTCAGAGTACGGGAGATCTAATCCCTCAAGGATCACCTGGATTTCTTTAAGAGACTGCGCATCGCCTACAAAGAAGAGAGAGTGACTTTGCTTAATAAATTTCACCGTTTTTAAAGCCGTTACCAAATTTTGAGAAGAGGGCCCTACTTGTTCAAGATTATGTTGAACAGTTTGGAGTGCTTGCATTAACACATCCGCAGGCTTGTTCCGGATGTGGTAAAGCAAGATGTTATCTTGGGAAAGTGGACCTTGGATTCCTCGCGAGAGAGAAGGGGGATTATCGAGGTCTTCTAAAATCATGATGGCTTGCTCGATCAAAAAAGGAGTCGAAACGATGAAGATCGATCGCGTCGAATTCTGAGGAACAAAAATGAGAGGGTTCCCCTCTGAAACGGGAATTAAAATCTGATTCGCTAGGGCGATCAGTTCATCAGGGGTGTTAGTCCGGCAGACATAGGAGTCGATACTCAGTGGGGTTTTCGGAACGTCTAGCGTATAGAATAGTTTGTGAATCTCTTCAATATTCTGCGTGATGTCTGTGACGATAATGTTGCGGGTGGCTTCAGACACTTCGATGATCGCCGTGTCAGATAGGAGAGGGCGAATAATCCCTGCAAGGGTTGCAGGGTTGGCATTCTTGACATAGAAAACCCGCGTCATAAGAGGGGGCACATAATCTCCAGACAAAGGGACTTCTGCAGAGACAACCGTTGCAATTTGCTTGATTCCAGAGCCTTTCGTGATAACGAGGTTATTCCCTTGCTCGATTAAGTCAAAGCCATTGATCCGGAGGACTTGGATAAAAGCTGCCATGACATGGACAAGGGGAGTGGGCTCTTCCGAGACAATGGAGACATTAAACCTGAGTTCCTCTTCTTCATAGACAAAGTTGACTTTCCCAATCTTACTGATAAACTTGATGACTTCTAAAATCGGAACGTTATCGAAGTTGATCGTATACCCTGGCCCTATAGACTCGTCGGGGATTAAACTTTTTTCAGGAGAGAGATCAGGATGTTTGCGAGGGGTTGGTTCAGGTGCTGCATAAAGGGTACATAAAGAGAAGCATAAGAAGATACAGAAGAAGTATTTGGCGGATCTGCTTTTCATCACGTCTTTTATCATTATCGCAAAGAACTTATTTTCATATCAAAGATGGGAATTACTCTGCATCAACTTTTTCTGATCGAATCTGAAAAATTTTGCTTTGCAAAGTTCTAACCCACCAAAATTAGTACGCGCATGTAAAAAAATCCATTAAACCAGTAATGTGAATTTTAGGATAGGATTATTCACAGAGAAGGTTGCAATGTATAAGGATGAAATCATTGATGGGCATATGCATCTATGGGATCTTGACCATGGAGATTACCCTTGGCTCACCGAGAAAAAAGGGCATTTCGATGAGATCATTGGAAAGATAGATCAGCTCTATAAGAATTTTCTCGTCACAGACTATGAAGCCCTAGTCAAGCCCTACCATGTGACAAAATGTGTGCACTTGGAGGCTAATCCTTCCCTTAAAAAGTCTCTCTATGAAACCGAATGGCTTCAAAAGATTGCTGACCACCATGGATTTCCTAATGGGATTGTTTTTCAAGCAGATCTGCGCGATCCCGATATTGAAAATGTTCTCAAAGATCACTGCCAGTTTCCGAATACGCGAGGGGTGAGGCAAATTTTGTTCCATGAAGAAGGAGCGTCTGAACCTGATCTGATCAATGATCTCCACTGGCAACGCGGACTTAAAGCCTTAGCAAAACAAATCCTCTCTTTTGACATTGCGATTTTTAGCCCTCAAATTCCCGATGCTGCACGCCTTGTGAAAGAGCATCCCGATGTCTCCTTTGTGCTCAATCACCTCGGATGGCCTCGCGATGTAACCGATCAAGGATTTGAAACCTGGAAGCGTGACATCCGCCTCTTAGCAGAGCATCCCAATGTGCATCTCAAACTTAGTGGGATTGGCCTCGTCTTTCAAGCAGATGACCGAGAAAATATTAAACGGTTCCTCCATGCAGGGATCGAAATTTTTGGGGAGGACCGCTGCTTTTTTGCCAGCAATATTCCTCCAGACTCTCTCTTTCTTCCCTATGGGAAAATCATTGAAATTTCGCGTGATGCCTACACGCGTTACTCTCTAGAGACGCAACGGAAGCTATTTTACGAAAATGCAAAAGCCTTCTACGACCTTTGAGGTGTGACAGGACGTGGTTGCGGCTGGGGTTTCGGTTTTGCCAACGCCCACTGCGTTACCTTGATCACTCCAGCCACTAAAGCAAACGCTGCTAAGTAATAAAACACCCGATGAGGATTCTGAGGGCGTGGAGGAGGGTCTCTTCGGGGAGGGGGACTAATAACATCTCGAATAGAGGGAGGAAGGAAATCACGCTGCTTCCCAAAAAACTTTCGGATAGCCTCCTGATCTGTAATTTGATCTGCAGGATAATTGAAGGTCACAGGACCTGCATGTGCTGTGCCTTTGCAACGTTTAAAAATTCCATTGAGGAGCCCGACATGAATGGCCATTGTCGTTGCTGGAGTGGTGCGGTTTTGAAAGACAGTCAGTTCATAGGGAGTTTCATGGGGATCAAAACCCTTGATGAGTCTCCAGGCTTGCAGGCTCTCATGATCAAATCTGCATAGAAAGATTCCATTCACTTCTCCTGCCTGATTATGATGCCACCCCATCCGGATGTTATAAGGCGTTGCGCGTCCTTCAAGCGTCCGTCCCTCGTTGCTTGAAAGCTCTTGGAGATCTGCATCAGTGAAAGTCGCTTCCAATGCATTGGAAGTGACTTCATCGACATAACTTTTGATTTGGGTTAAAGTAAATGGAATAGCCATGGTTACCTCCTCAGTGAGGCAAGAAAGGGTATCAGGTAATTCTTTGAATGGCAAGGACTGTTTTAGGAGAGGCTTGGGCGATTTGGGGGAAGATTTGGGCAACGTCATTGATCAGGGCTTCTGCCTGAGATTGGGCGGAGAGTTGCAGGTTTTTGTTCACAATATGGCACAGGGCATCTTCAAACTCTTGCCCATGCTTTTCTGAATCAACCGTAGCGTCAAAGGAGTGGACAATGAGGTGGTCTCCTTCTGTCCAGCTTTCCGTGGTTTCATAGAAGCCGTGATTCGGATCTTTTCCTAAAGGGGGGTTTTGGTTCGGAAGGAAGCGGGGTGTTTGACTTCCGAGCTGAAGGTGGAGGAGAGAACCACACCCACAGGAGATAAAAGAGAATTGGTTGGTAGAAGGGGAAAGGGTGAGGAGTTGGAAGAAAAACTGGATCCCTCTTCTCTGCGCGGCAATCATTTCATTGAGCGCTGTAATAAAAGTGATCGGTTCGAAGTGGAGATCGGCAGAGGTGAGGTGATTTCGTGTCAGCGACTGTACCATTCCCTTAAGGAGGCCAGTATATGAAAGCCCTTCAATGGAAGGCTCTTTGTATTCTCCTAGGGCAATGCAGTAGGATTGATCGGCAAAGCGGAGGAAGTCATAATAGGAACCGAGATCGCTTTCACGATCGGGCTTTGCAAGCCCCATATCGAAAGGGGACCATTTAGGAATTTCGGCGGGGAGGAGTTTGAGATGACTTTCTTCTAAGTGTTCCCAAACTTCTTGAATGCCTCCTTGGAGACCTCCTCTAGGATTGCGGTTTTCTTCTTTGAGATAGTTTGTAATGTCGGTGATCATATCGACAATATCTGGATACCGCTCGTCAAGATTGGGAGCAAGCGCTTTTTTCACAATGTGCTGCAGCTCTTGAGGAAGGAGAGAGTATTGAATCGATCCAAAACTTAGCCTTCCAACAAGGAGTTCAAAAGTGATAACGCCCAACGCATAGATATCTGTGGTGAAGGTCACGTTTAGGGGGTCTTTTTTTTGCTCAGGACTCATGTAACTCGGGGTTCCCAAAAACTGTCCCCGCTGAGAGGGAAGCGCCAGCTGCTCATCATGGATCATTTGAGCAATCCCAAAGTCAATGACTTTGACACTTCCTCCTTCGGTAATCAAGATGTTTTCAGGTTTTAAATCGCGGTGGATCACTCCATGGGTATGGAGGTGCAGCAGGGCATAAGCGACCTGCAAGACGATTTCTAAACAGGTGCGGGTCGAAAAGTTTTGCTGCATAATGAATTGCTTTAGGGAAATCCCTTGGATAAACTCCATGGCAATATAGAGACCATTTTCCCATTCGCCTTGTCCATAGAGCTTAATAATGTTGGGGTGATCGGTCAGGCCAATGATTTCGGCTTCTTTGAGGAATTGCTCAACCATTTCGGGATGAGTCAGATATTTAGGAGATAACACTTTGATAGCGCGGGGCGCTTGATTTTTGGGATCGAGACCCAAGTAAAGATAGCTCATTCCTCCCGTGGTTAGCTGGGCTTCCACCTTATAAGGGCCAATCTGTTTAGGGCGCGTGGGTGGCGTGGGCGCGTCATCTGTTAGATTGGGAAGAGTCGATTGCTTGTAAAAATCTTCTGCAGCCACTCCAAACTACTCGCCAAGCTTGAGGATTTTGACACCGATGACATCTCCCACTTGGAGCAGTTCTCCTTTGCCGACACATTTTCCGTTGGCAACAAGGTTCACCCCTTTTTCAGGTTGAACGCCTAGCTCTAAAACATTACCAGGTTTCAGTTTTAACAGCTTATCGAGGTTTATTTTCAAGCGAGCGACTTCGACCGTGAGGTTCACAGGAACTTTTTTAGGAGAAAGCATGGGAGACTCAGGTGCTTCTTCTACAGAAACAGCCTTCTCTTCCATTGGTTCATTAAAAGATTCCTCGAAATTTTCATCATCCATAGGTTTTTCCTCAAAATAGTGTGCATAATCGAGCAGTTTAATCGCATCCTCTTTCAACTTGGCTTGGAAAAGGGGGGTTTGAGCCACAGAAAGTTGAAAGGTCCCTTTTTTCAGTTGGGGATAGTAGGAGCAATGATCGAGGAGAATAAAATCTCCTTCTTGAATATTGAGCCATCCGTCTTGAGGAAGTCTAGTTTCCCCGGCAGACAGGGAAACATCCACCATGAGCTCCTGGTATAGGTGGGAGGGAAGAGAAAAGTTCCAATCTTGAGCATAGTGGTGCTTAAAAGACTCTTGAAAGAGGGTGGGGCAAATTATGCGTCCCCAAACGGTTTCTCCCTCATGTTCAATCGCAATATCAATGCAATAAGCATCCTCTTTTGCAAGGGGCATCTCGATCAATTTCGGGGTGAGCCCTTGAAAGACTTGTAGGCGATCGAGAATTGCCATCCCTCCTGTGCATAGATAGCGGAAGAATCCTTTTTGCAGATAAGGGTCTGAAAATCCTTCATTCCCGGCTTCCGGATGGATAGCCCAAGAGGAAAGCTTAGAAAAATCTTCTGAAGGAAAGACAAGAGAAAAACTTCCTTTTAAGGGAGACATTTCAATGGCAAGTTGCAAAGGAGATCGCCCCATTCCCGAAAGGATTTCATTCCCTTTTTTCCACTCGGCGGAGCCTCCAGTCATTTTGAGTTTCGTAGTATTTAAAGCGGTTTGCAATTCTTTTGTGAATGTCTCCCAAGGAAAGGAGGGCACCGCTCCCCACATCGGAACATCTTGTGCTCCGAGGGCTACCGACTCTACATGTTTCATCCAATTCTGTGGTTGCATGTTACCTATGTCCAGATCTATTTACGCTTAATGCACAAGATACGGGATTTCATTCAAATTAGGAAGTCATTTTTTTTGAAACTTTAGCGCCCACGCCTTTAATATTGGCGTCTTTTTTTCTTTCTTCCCGTGTTTTTCCACGTGCATATAACTCAGAGCGTTCACTTTTAAGGATGGGAGTCATTAGATGAATCTGAAATCCTTTTAGGGCTTCATGGGTGTTTAAGGAGAGTTGGAGCGTCCCTAAATGATTGAGAAAAAGTTCTAAGGCTTCAGG